>JAQTZX010000054.1 GCA_028687525.1 Candidatus Omnitrophota bacterium | reverse complement strand
TTCCACCCCCGGCCCGGGAAGGCTAAGAACCTGCCCCCAGTTCCTGATTTCATCCGGTGTCTTGCGGGAAGTCTTACCCTTTCCGCCGCAGATAAAAAGACCGAGCCTACGCTCATCCCGGCGGATAGCCTCCTTAAGCGCCGCGGTAAGTATGGTAGTCAACCCGGAAGCATTCCAATCGAATGCCAGCACCGTGCCCAGAGACTGGAACCACACCGGATCAGCGATGCGCTCCACAAAAGTATCCGGCCCGTATTCATCAACGATCACCCAAACCATCTGCCTGCCCAGCCGCACCATGCGCTCAAACAGCCAACGCGGGCAGGTACCGGAGTCCAAAGTGAAAGTTGCGACGCCTCGTTGAATCATAGTATTATCCCGTATCCCGGAAGGATAAAAAATGCGGTCATGAAAACCGGATATATCCAAGAAAAAACTACCCCTCCTACTTCCAATTTTGTCAAACTATCTGAATATCCATTCAGGGAACCGGCGATTACTGCTAATGGACAGAAACTTAAGAAAGCGATATTAAGCCTTCCTTACCCACAGTGAACTCCAAAGAAGCAGATAAAAAACTACTTTAGCATGGATACCAGATGAAATACAATGAAGATATAAACGGGACTATCCTAAAATACAATATCCTCGATGGACTGCCATGGGATAGCGAATATCCTATCGCTCAGCTTAACCTTACGCGGAACCCGGCATACAACATATCCCGTCCCGACAGTCTTATATTCGGAAAGAAACACCTCGAGATGGCGGATATCACCGGATGCGGGATTTTCCGTCCATTTAACTTCTATAGGAGTGTAGACACCGCCGGCATCCATAACCCAATCAACTTCGGGGCCGTCAGGATCGCGCCAAAACCGAAGCTTGCCGCCCTTGCCATTCGTGTGCGCGCTTCTTAAAAGCTCCAGACCGATAAACTGTTCAAAAACCAACCCCATTGTATCCCGGGAAAGTTTCGTTCCCTCACGAGCGGCAAGCCGCCTGACGCCCAAATCAAAAAAAAGATATTTATCGGATTTAGTCAACTTCTTTCGAGTCTTGCTGTGAGTCAACGGCTCGATCCTTTCGGCAATAAGGCAATCTTCCAGTATCTGATAGTACGCGCCGATCGTCGTGTGAGACACGCCGATCTCCTGCGACAATTTCCGCAAGTTAATGATCCCGCCGGACTCGGAAGCAGCAAGCTCGAGGAACCGCGCGAAATCCCCGACATTCCGCACAACAGCTTCAGCGCGGATTTCTTCTTCCAGATACGCCGTAACATACGCTCCAAGATCGATCTCCCTGTCAGAAAGCTCTTGAACAGCAAGTATCCCGGGAAGAGAGCCGTATAACATCCTTTCAATAAGGTCTTTCGCGGGAAATTCCCGCAGACTAAACGGATCCATCCGAAACGCCACCACCCGCCCCGGAAGGGAATTAACCCGCGCTCCCCGGCGGAGTTTACGGGCGCTTGAACCCGTAAGGATAAAATCAGCCACCCTGCGGTCAATCATATCCTGAACAACATCAAGAATAGCCGGTACTTTCTGAACCTCATCTAAAATAACGAGCGGACGCTTACCTTTCACATCAAAAGCAAGGGCCTCCACCTCGCCCTTAAGCAACTGCGGCGCCTTTTCGTAACGCTGCCGCACATCAGGCTGTACAAACGATATGGACAAATCAGACTTGAACTGCCTGACTAATGTCGTCTTTCCGGTCTGACGCGCGCCCATAAGCAAAACGCTCTTGCCGCGTTCAATCGTATGCCTTATCCTACCTTCCAAAAATCTTGGAATATATTCCATGGTTTCCATTATCGCCGAAAATGGTTACTTAGTCAACAATTTTCTGATAATCCAAAAGTTCCGTACAGCGATCATCCTTGTGATTTATAGTGCTTAACGGTTTCCTTGATCCCTTCTGCCATGGTAAACGGCGTCTTCCATCTGCCCAACCGCGCGCTCAAACAGCCAACGCGGGCAGGTACCGGTGTCCAAAGTGAAAGTTGCGACGCCTCGTTGAATCATATCTACCTTACACCATAAGCTCGTATTGTTTTATCTAACCACAGCCATTTCCAACAAAAGTTTTATACCCCAGATAGAAATCAAACAATAGTTTGAAACAATAAATCTTTCGATTAAGACTGAGCTGACTCTGGAAAGGATTGAAACGAAGCTGCTACGCCAAATAGAAACCAGAAAACCGCAGAATCTTCAACTCCTACAATGATTATTGTTGAGGCAAATGCAAAGATCAACAGAGCCATAATTGAACTATTCAATCCGACAATAATAGCAGTTGTATCATTCTGTTCATTCTTCCAAAGCGATTTATTTAAGAAAATCTTGCGAAAAAATAAGAAAAAAATCCATAAGAATGCCGCAAATCCTATTACGCCCATCTCGGAAAGAAGCTCTAGATATGTACTATGTGCATGCAGATGTTTAGGCCCGGGAGAATACCCATCAACAGGCTTAAATCGTTCATCATACATAAGTTTTTCATACACTCCTAAACCCGCCCCAAAAAAAGGATAGGCCTTAAATATTCTGACGGCCGTTCCGTATAATTCTGTCCGGCTCCAACTTGAAACATCAAATGTTGTCATTGCCCTCTTTTTATAAACCGGCGCTAAAAAATATGCTCCGATAAATAAAACAGCTAATATAACCAAGGATATTTTCTTATTCTTTAAAAAACACGACAATAGAATAGCAATCGGTACCACTAACCACGCCGCACGGGAACCATTCCAAATTAAAGATGGAAAAGTCAAAAGTGCGGTGATAAAACCGGAAAACCTTAAAACGCGATTTTTCGCAAAAAGAAAAATAACACAGCTTAAAGGCGCAGCCAAAACTAAAAAATTAGACAAATTAACCTGCCGTCCGAATGAAGACAAAATGCGTTCAGCGGGAGCTCGCAAATGATCCATTATTGCCCCCAAACCCAAAACCGAAACGCCGGCCATAAATACAATGACGATAATAGCTGCATTTCTTTTAGATTTCGCCAAAAAATATCCAAACATGAAAAAGAGTAGATAAGGGATATATCTTTCAAAAAAAATACGCTGGCTGTGTAAAAAATTAGTACTAATGATTACTGAGCATAAAGAAACAAATAAAAAAAATAAAATGGCCTTGCCAAAAGAATTCTGGGGTAGAGGATCGGCAAAAAACACCTTCAATAAATTCTTTTCTTTTTTCCCTTGGTAATTCTCAAGAAATCCGGCAATAACCAGCAGCGTGCCGAGAAATAACGCGACACATAAAACAATCTTCACTAACATCTTAGAATACGGCGCCAGGGCAAGCAAAATAGAAAAATCAAGCAATAAAATAAGTTTTAGGAATTGAATTATTTTATAAACCATTTCGAGAGATTATCTCCTTCATTTTCCGGACAATTGCCCGGCCATCCATCAGATTCGCGGATTTTTCCAGTTCTCTTACTTTTTTCCTTAGAGAAACAAGGTCAAAATTGTCGGCTTGGCTGATATAAATCTTATCCGACTTGGTAGCCTTATCCTTTTCGCTGTTTAACAACGTCTCCTCAAAAAGCTTTTCCCCCGGCCGCAGGCCTATAAATTTTATCTTTATGTCTTCCTCAGGCACCAGGCCATAAAGAGTAATCAGTTCCCTCGCCAAATCTATTATTTTAATCTGCTCTCCCATATCTAAAATAAATATTTCTCCTGATTTCCCCATTCCCCCGGCCTGTAAAACAAGCTGGCTTGCCTCATTAATACTCATGAAATATCTTCTAACTTCCGGATGGGTCAAAGTTACGGGACCGCCTTCTTCAATCTGTTTCTTAAATAACGGGACAACGCTTCCATCAGATCCTAAGACATTCCCAAACCTAACTGCCATAAATTTAGTCTTACTGATTTTAGCCTTGGACTGCAGAATCATCTCCGCTATCCTTTTGGTAATGCCCATCACGCTTGTCGGATTCACTGCCTTATCCGTAGAAATAAGAATAAATCTTTCCGCTCTATAGTGATCCGCGGCGTAAATAAGATTCCGGCTTCCAATAATATTATTCTTTACCGCTGCAATGGGATTCTCTTCCATAAGAGGGACATGCTTATGGGCTGCCGCATGAAATACAACGTGTGGTTTATAAAGCGAAAACACACTCTTGAGCAGACCTATATCTTTTATATCCCCGATTATAGTCCTAAACTTTATCTGGGGATATTTTGTTAAAAATTCAATCCCCAAGTAATAAACATTATTCTCATTATGGTCAAATAACAAAATTTCCCTGGGGCTAAAATTTACTATTTGCCTGCAAAGTGCGGATCCTATCGATCCACCCGCACCGGTAATCAAAACCACCTTACCGGATAGATAACCCTTAATCTCTTTTTCATTGATATTTACCGTCTCTCTGCCAAGAAGATCTTCCGGCTTAACATCCCTGGGTTTAACCTCTAAATCACCATTGATAATCTTTTGTAAACCCGGGACTATCCGGACTCTTACCGAAGGGATATGGCAATACGAAATAATCCCCCTAATCACTTCTCCTTTAGCGGATGGGATGGCTATGATAACCTCATCAATACCATATTTCTCAACAACTGAATGAATATCACTGCAGGTGCCTAAGATACTTACGCCTTGAATACGCAAATTCTTTTTATTCCGGTCATCATCAATAAAGCCGATTATCTCTATATTGGCCTTAAGATTATTCCGCGCTTCCCTTAAAACCATAACTCCGGCTTCTCCTGCCCCTACAATTATAACCCTTTTTTGCTTATTCCCTATGGCCGGGCGGAATTTCTCCCTAAATAGCCTGGTAACAAAACGTATTCCCGACACCAGGCAAAAGCTTAAAACACAATCTAAAGCGAATATTGAACGCGGGAATCCGGAAAAAGTATAAAAAAAAGCAATAACGGGAATAAAACAAAGCATAGATAAAACATTTGCCTTCAGGATTCTCCATATATCATCTATGCTGGCATACCTCCACAATCCGGAATAAAGCCCAAAATATCCAAGAATAACCATTTTAACACAGACAAGAATAGGGAGGGTTTTAAGAATTACCTGCCAATGGCTGCTATCAATTTTAAAATCAAAACGCAGATAAAAAGCAAGTATATAGGCGCAAATCACCAGAGCCAGATGAGTGGCTACAATGATTAAACGACGGAACTTAAGAATCCGGTTTTTAAAATTCATTAACTCCTATTATATAGCAAAATATAGTTTTAGCAATTATTTGATACGACTTCTCATTCGGAGGAACCGTCAATTATTTCGATTTACGGCAATTTAATATTGTATTGATTACACGATCCAAATCATTATTTGTTAAGGCTGTCCCGGAAGGCAAACATAATCCTCTATTAAACAAATCCTCTGCCACTTCACCGCCAGATACTCTTGCCGTATAAGCATTTTTCGAACGGTTTAAAGCTTTCGGCTTACAATTTTGTGTTTCAATCCGAAATACCGGTTGAAGATGCATAGGTTTCCATATAGGCCGAGCCTCAATATTTTCCACGTCTAAAGCTAATCGTACCGACTCCCTGTCCGCGCCAAACTTCTCCGGTGTAATCAAAATCACGGTCAACCAGCGATTGCATCTTCCATAAGAAGCTTCCGGCATAAATTCAATGCCATCAACATTACCGAGAGCTTCCTTATAATACTCAAAAATTTCTCTTTTTTTATTTATTCGTTCATTTAAAATCCTGAGCTGTCCCCGCCCAATCGCCGCCAAAACATTACTCATCCGGTAATTGTAACCAATCTCCACATGTTCATAATAGGGGACTACCTCCCGGGATTGCTGTGAAAGTTTACGGGCATGCTCAATAAAAACGCCATCCTCTGAAGCCAGCATCCCTCCACCCGAAGTGGTAATAATCTTATTCCCGTTAAATGAAAAAACTGCCGCTCTTGATCCTACGCCCGAGTGGAATAAACCTCTGTTATCTATTCCTTTCTTCTTTCTTTTGCTTTCCATCATCTGATACCTTGCGCCCATCGCCTCCGCCGCATCCGCTATCACCGGCACATTGTATTTTTCAGATATCGCAAATATTTGTTCATAATTAACACACTGCCCATATAAATCCGTCGGTATCACTGCCTTTGGAACCTTACCTTGTTTTTTAAAATCTTCCAACACCTCTTTTAATAAATCCGGATTCATATTCCACGTATCTCGATCGCAATCCACAAAAGTAAGCTTAGCGCCCTGGTAAACCGCAGGGGATACACTCCCAATGAAAGTCAAGGTGGAGGCAACCACATCATCTCCCGGATTAACATCCAAAAGACGCACTGCCAGATGCATAGCCGCCGTTCCGCTTGAAACTGCCAATGTGTAAGGAATCCCCACATACTCAGCTAACTCCCGTTCAAACGCATCTACTTGTGGCCCAAGCGGAGCAATATAATTACTATCAAAAGCTTGACGTATAAACTCTAATTCTTCCCCACCCATATGAGGAGGCGAAAGAAATATTCTCTTTGATTTCATTACATTATCCCTTCAAATAACTCTCTCTGCAATTACATCAAAAACGGTATTGCGGAAAATATTCATTCCTGGGTTGCCATGTTCCATTCAAACTATTCCTTTTTATATCAATAAGTTCTTTATATTTACTTAAATTAATAACCCTTTGTCCTATATAGAAATCACACTCGCCGTTAGGGGCAAATGACCGTTTATAACGATATATGCCGTCTTCAGGCGCATACCCCCCACCCAATACATAGTTTAATATCCCACGCCCTATAGCCCAAAGCATAATTTGATATTTCAATAAATCATTAGGCCGTTTATCAAACGCTTCATCTAAAGTCCCGCCAAGGAATGAATAGGCTGTCGAAGACGAATAGATAACAAGTTCGGCAGATACAATCTTGCCGTTATCTAAAACATAAAAATAAACGCTATTATCGGGGAGGTTCTTAGATATAGCTTCAAAATAATTCCTGCCAAAATAGTAGAAGCCAGTTGCGTTACGTCTATCCATCGTGCTTTCGTATATTTTTAAGAAATCGTCCAGATACCGGCCATCTTCGTCAATAATACATTTTAAGCCTAAACGCCGGGATTTATTAATATTTTTACGGACTTTATGCTCGAAGTCCATCCAGAGGCTGTCCTCGGATAAAGCAAGATTACGAATAATATTTCTGCTTCGCAGTATTTTTTCACCCGGGTAATCCGCTAAATCCTGCTCAAAAAGATGAAACCTTATGAATTCGCTGATACAACCTTCTTTTTCCACCCATTCATTATATACCCTCCAGAACTCATCCGATACTTCTACCTTAGCAATATCTTCACCCCAATAATACGCTCCACCATAGCCATAAGGAGAACTTATATCAATCCATGAGGAATATTGTTTCGGGAGCCAATCCAAAGATCCCAAACATCTTTTAAGAAATGGGTAAAGGATTACCCCCTTACCTGTTTCGTAAACAGCCGCGGAAGCTTTCTCATATTCAGATTCATGAATAGAAACAAACCCCGGGTGGGCAAAAATATCGCGACGAGGCCAAGATAACCAGATCTCCAGCCATCGGGAATAATCCTTACTATCGGATGCCGATAAAACTTGAAAATTATTACTACCCACTTTATATTCCCTCGTAAACACAGCCGGTAAACCTCTGCAATCTTTAATCC
>JAQTZX010000053.1 GCA_028687525.1 Candidatus Omnitrophota bacterium | reverse complement strand
AATTCAATGAAAGTACTGGAAAGAAGGTATCTGAAAAAAGACAACGCGGGTAAGCTGATTGAGACTGCGGATGATATGTTTCATCGAGTAGCGCGTGCGATAGCCCATGCAGACAAGCAGTACGGCAAGAATGAGAAAGATATTTCCAAAGCCGAAGAAGCGTTTTACCGTATCATGACATCTCTGGAGTTCCTCCCAAATTCCCCGTGCCTGATGAACGCCGGCAGGGATCTCGGGCAGTTAAGCGCCTGTTTTACCCTGCCTATCAATGATTCCATGGAATCCATCTTTGAGACCCTGAAAGCCACTGCCATGATCCATAAATCCGGAGGCGGAACCGGGTTTTCCTTTTCGCGCATCCGCCCGAAAAATTCGGTGGTGAAGACCACCGGCGGCATCGCTTCCGGACCGGTCTCATTCATGAAGGTCTATGACGCGGCCACCGAAGCGGTCAAACAGGGCGGTACGCGGCGCGGAGCTAACATGGGGATCCTGCGCGTGGATCATCCGGATATCCTGGAGTTCATCGCATGTAAAACCGACAACAAACAGATCACTAATTTTAATATCTCGGTGGCCATTACCGACGATTTCATGCGTAAGCTTAAGAATAACCAGGAATACGAACTCGTAGATCCCCGGACCAAAGAGATCGTTATTCGTCTTAATACTAAAGAGGTTTTTGATGCGGTCGTGAAACAGGCGTATAAGAACGGTGAACCCGGAGTTATATTCATAGATAAAGTCAATGTTGATAATCCCACTCCGCAGTTAGGGGATATCGAGAGCACTAATCCTTGCGGCGAGCAGCCTCTTTTGCCGTATGAAAGTTGCGACCTGGGTTCCCTGAACCTGGCCAAGATGCGCAAACAGACGCCTGCCGGCTTCGAGATAGACTGGGAAAAACTCCGGGAAGTAACGCGGCTGGCGGTGCATTTCCTGGATAATCTTATTGATGTGAATAAATTCCCGCTTCCCGAAATTGAGAATGCTACCAGGTCTACCCGTAAGATCGGCCTGGGAGTGATGGGTTGGGCGAGCCTGCTTATCGGGATGCAGATTCCCTATAACAGCGAAGAGGCCCTGCAACTGGCGGATAAAGTCATGGCTTTTATTCTTGAGGAATCGACCAAGAAATCCCGGGAGCTGGCCGCGGAAAAAGGAGTATTTCCTTCATATAAAGGAAGCAAGCTGGAAAAGCTGGGACAGCGGCTGCGTAACGCCACTTTGACTACTATCGCGCCCACCGGAACCATCAGTATTATTGCCGGGCCATGTTCATCGGGTATTGAGCCCATATTCGCCGTTTCCTATTACCGTAATGTTATGGATAACGATAAACTTATTGAAGTCGATCCCCAGTTCGAGGAAGTCGCCCGTCAGCGCGGATTTTACAGCCGGCAGCTGATGGAGAAGATCGCGGAAAATAGTTCCATACAAAAAATAGAGGGTATCCCGGAAGATGTGAAACGGATATTCGTCACCGCGCACGACATCAGCCCGGAATGGCATGTGCGTATGCAGGCGGTATTCCAGAAGTATACCCATAATGCGGTGAGCAAAACCATTAATTTCCCGCATGAAGCGACTATAGATGATGTGCGTAAATCTTACATCCTGGCGTATGATTCCGGCTGTAAAGGTATCACTATTTACCGCGACGGCAGCAGGGAAGAACAGGTGCTCAATGTCGCCGGCAATAAACCCAGAGACGACAAAAAATCCCCGGAACCGGCAAAAGAAATAGCTCCCCGTCCCCGGCCGGAAGTCATATCCGGTACCACGACCAAAGTATCCACCGGATGCGGGAATTTATACGTGACCATCAATATCGACGGTGAAAGTAAACCTTTCGAGCTTTTTACCCAGATGGGAAAAGCCGGCGGCTGTGCCGCTTCACAACTGGAGGCTATCGGCAGGCTGGTTTCGATGGCTTTTCGTTCCGGCATCGAGGTTAAATCCATTATCGCACAATTGCGCAACATCCGCTGTCCTTCGCCTTCGTGGGAAAAAGGCCAGCGTATCTTTTCCTGCGCCGACGCCATAGCCCGGGTCATTGAGAAACGGCTGGTCAATAACCCGGCACAGGCGGCGCATCACCCTGTCTCCGTGGAAAGTACGGAGGTCCCCATGAAGCATTCCCGCGGTGAAGACGCGTCTCCCGCTTACAGCGGGCCGCGCGGAGACATCGTGGGAGTATGCCCTGACTGCGGCGGCGCCCTGCGCCATGAGGAAGGGTGTATGAAGTGTCATGCCTGCGGTTTCTCTCGCTGTTAGCAGTTTGCCGAAAAAGTCTCATTGTATGAAAAAAATAATCTACATTGTGCTTGACGGATTGGGCGATGCGCCGGTGAAGGAACTGGATAATAAGACTCCTTTAGAGGCCGCCCATACTCCGAATATGGATTCTCTTGCCCGGAAAGGACGGACCGGTCTGTTGTATCCGGTAGCGAAAAATATAGCCCCGGAATCGGATGTGGCGGTTTTGGCTTTGCTGGGGTATGACGCACAGAAATACTATACCGGTAGAGGGCCGATCGAGGCCTTTGCCGAGGGGTTGAGTATCGATGAAGGTAGTCTCGCCCTGCGTTTTAATTTCGCTACCGTTGAACCTGACGGGAAGACGATTAAAGATCGGCGGGTAGGCAGGGATTTGACTCGTGAAGAAGCGTCGGCCCTGGTAAAAGAGATTAATTCAAAAGTCGCGCTTTCCAGCGCGACTTTTGAATTGAAGAGTACCGTCGGGCACCGGGGGGTGCTTCTCCTGAAAGGTATGCTCTCCCGCCTTTCCGGCTGGATAACCAATACCGATCCCGCTTACGCGCGGCTGGGGCTTTGGGGAATGGCCAAAGAAACTTTTATCGGAGTGGTGGAAGAATCCGTTCCCATGCCCGGGCATGAACATTCCATACCTGATAAAGAGACCGCTTTCGTCGTTAACGAGTTTACCCGGAAGGCGCATAAAGTTTTAAGCGAGTCCGTGATCAACAGGAAACGTTCCGCTGAAAACAAACTCCCGGCGAATATCCTTTTGGTGCGCGACGCGGGGAGGGATATTCCTGATTGTCCCACGCTGGAAAATAAATATAATGTGAAATTCGGCTGTTTCGTGGATATGCCGGTTGAAAAAGGCATCGCCCTGTTGACGGGCATGGATATTATCGAGGTCCCCTCTGCGACCGGGCATCTGGAAGTGGATTATTCCATCCGCGCCAAGATCGCCTGCGAGTCGGTCAAAAGTTATGACGGGATTTACGTGCATATAAAAGGGCTCGACGAGCCCGGACATGACGGAGATTTTCGGAGGAAAAAAGAGATTATCGAGATGATAGACCGGTATTTCTTTTCCAATCTTATCCCCGCCATATCCCTCGACGGCCACATTATCTGCGTCACCGCCGACCATGCCACCGTTTGCTCCAAAATGGCGCATTCCCCGGAAGCCGTCCCGCTGCTTATCGCCGGAGGAATGATAAAATCCGACAGCACCCGTTCCTTTTCCGAAAAAGCCGCTAAACGCGGCTCCCTCGGCGAACTAACCGGCATCGGCCTTCTTCCCCTGCTTATAAAACTCGTTAAAGAATGACCTTTCCAAAAGCCGTACCGTGTACGGAGTCGATCGGAGCATGCGTCCCCTTGCCCAGCCAGCCGCTTATAGTTTTTGCATAAATGCCGGCGTGAGGGTATAATTGATATATTGTGCAAAAGGAGTTCAATAACCGTGAAAGATTTCGAAGTCATCGTGATCGGAGCCGGGCATGCCGGCATAGAAGCGGCGCTTGCTTCAGCCAGAATGGGCCGGCGCACACTTATGGTGGTCATCAACGCGGGTACCATAGGTGCGATGAGCTGTAACCCGGCCATCGGCGGAGTCGGCAAAGGGCAGTTGGTCAAAGAGATCGACGCTCTCGGCGGGCAGATGGGGATGGCCGCGGATGTCTGCGGGATCCAGTTCAGAATTCTTAACGCTTCCAAAGGCGAAGCAGTACAGTCTTCCCGCGCGCAGATAGATAAATACCGGTATAATAAATATATGAAAAAAATCATCAAATTCCAGAAGAACCTTTTTCTGAAAGAAGGGATGGTTGCCCGCTTGCTTATCGAGGGCGGCCGGGTATGCGGTGTGGTTACCTCCCGGGGAGACCGGATAAATGCCCGGTGCGTGGTGTTATGTCCGGGGACTTTTCTCGACGGCCTCATACATGTCGGATTGAAACATTTTTCCGGCGGCAGGATAGGGGAGCCGGCATCCGTGGAGTTAACACGCGATCTAAAAGAGCTTGGTTTTAACCTGCTGCGTTTCAAAACCGGAACCTGCCCGCGTCTCGACAAAAAGACCGTTGATTTTTCAAAATGTACCGCCCAGAACGGGGATGATCCGCCGCTCCCATTTTCTTTCTCTACCGTTAAACTCGAACTGGAACAGAGGCCCTGTTATATCACCTATACCAACGAGGCTACTCATGCCGTCATCCGCGCCAATCTGGACAAGTCTCCCCTGTATACCGGGATTATCAAGGCCGCCGGCGTTCGCTATTGTCCTTCCATAGAGGATAAGATCGTAAAATTCCCGGAGCGGACGAGGCATCAGATATTCCTGGAGCCGGAGGGATTGGGTACGGACGAGATATATCCGAACGGATTGTCCACCAGCCTCCCCGCGGAAGTGCAGGAAAAGATATTGCATTCGATCGCCGGGCTTGAAAAAGTAAAAGTGGTCCGCTACGGCTATGGTGTAGAACATACCGTGTCCGAACCTACGCAGTTATTGCCGACCATGGAAACAAAGAATGTTAAGAACCTGTTCTTCGCCGGCCAGATCAACGGAACAACCGGTTATGAAGAAGCGGCCGCGCAGGGACTTGTTGCCGGTATAAATGCCTCTTTGTTCTGCGCCGGGAAAGAACCGTTTATCCCGGACCGCTCCACAAGTTACATCGGTGTACTTATCGATGATCTGGTGACCAAAGGGACCGCCGAGCCCTACCGGATGTTTACCTCGCGCGTCGAATACCGGCTCATCCTGCGTGAAGATAACGCGGACATGCGCTTGAGGAATATCGGGTATCATCTGGGTTTGGTTCACCGGCGGGAGTATCAGAAAATGGAAAAAAAGAAAAAAGGGATCGGCGACGGCAGAGTCCTGGTGCGCGCGCACCGCCTGAAGCCCTCCGCGGCCGTGAATAAAGAACTGGAGCGTTTGAATACCGCGCCTCTGCGTAAAGCCGCCACCCTGGAGGAAATGCTTAAACGGCCGCAGATAAGATGGAAAGAATTGACAACCTTGTGTAAACGCGCGAACGAGAACGCCGGCATCGCGCGTATACCGGAAAGTGTTGCCAAACAGATAGAGATTGAGATAAAATATAGCGGGTTCATTGAACGGCAGATGAAGGAGATCGAACGGTTTAAGAACCTGGAAAAAATAAAGATACCCGTGGAAATTGATTATGCGGTTATCTCCGGTCTTTCCCGGGAGATACGGGAGAAATTGTACAGGGTCAGGCCGCTTACCCTTGGTCAGGCTTCGCGCATCTCCGGCATAACCCCTGCGGCCATTTCGTTGCTGATGGTTTATCTGAGAAAACCGTACCGGGTACAGACTTAAAGCGGGACCCGTCCCCGGAGGGGAATTTTACGAAACCGCTGAAATCTTAGAAACGCATCCGGTCCCGGGACCAAGAGCGTCAGGGGTATCAGGTGCGGATTCAACGGAGCAGGAATGGATAAGAAAAAAATTTACCTTCAACTGCAAAAGTTCTGCCTTCAGCAGGGAGTCGATCTATTTGGAGTGGCGGATATATCAAAGGAAAAAGGCGATATAAGGCTTGCTCCCCGCAGTCTGGAAAAAGTTGATAAAGCGATTTGCCTGGGGATACGTTTGTCGGCCGGCATTCTGGGAGAATTGGAGCAGGTGCCTACGCGCTTATATTTTCACCACTACCGTACCCTGAACGGCTTACTGGATCAAACCGCGCTCAAGGTAACTAACTTCATACAGAACAAGGGTTTTTGCGCCATCCCTATTCCCGCTTCTCAAATCATGGACTGGCAGAAACAGACTGCGCACCTTTCGCATAAAAAAATCGCGTTCCTGGCCGGGCTCGGCTGGATAGGCAGGAATAATCTCTTGGTGAATAAAAAACTGGGATCCCAGTTCCGGCTTAGTACCATACTTACCGACATGCCTTTGAAAACCGACAAGCCCGTGGATGAAAATTGCGGCGGGTGTGCTTTGTGCGCCGCGGTTTGTCCGGCTCAAGCCATTCATAAAGATCCCGCGCAGTTCGATCATATCAAATGTTTCGAGAAATTAAAAGAGTTCCAGAAACAGCATCTTGTTGAACAATATATCTGCGGAGTATGTGTCAATGTCTGCAAAGGTAAAATTCCCTAAAAGGGCCGTATATATCCTTTTCGTTGTTTTCTTATCCGTTTCTGTCCTGGTATTTAAACCTCTGGTTATTTCCGCGGCAAAAGCGCAGTTGCTGCGGACATTCCCGGAGAGCATTGTTTCCGTAGGCGGGTGTGCGCTTAGGCCGGGGTCGGTCGTTTTAGCCGACATAAAGGTCGAGAACAAAAAAGCGTATGAGCTTGCCATTAAAGAAGCCGCGGCCCGTTTTTCATTGTTTTCGCTTATCAGCGGGCATATCGCGGAGGTTCAGGCGCGCGGGATAAACATTGATATCCGCGCCCCGCGGGAAAAAACGGCCGATCTGCGGCGGTTGGTCCGGGGTTCTTCCGGAAAAAAACTGTTTGGCGTCGGAATCATCCGCCTTTCTGATGTGGACTTGCGCATTGCGGTAAAGGATTTGGAAGTAAAAGCCTTCTTTTCACTTGAATTTAACCTGCCGGAGCGTATTTTGTCCGCGTTTGACCTTAGGGTTGATTCTTTCCGGGGATATAATTTTGAAGTATCTGCGGTTGAGTTTTCGGCGCGGCAGCAAGCTGAAAATGGGCGGTTGACTATACAAAAAATATGTTATAATAGTAAACTCGCGGTTACCGATATAGAAAGCGCGGTTTCTCTGAAAAAAGAGATCCTCTCCTTCAACGGCCTGTCCGCCCATTCCCTGGGCGGGGATATCCGCGGAGAGGGGAAATTGAGGCTTGATAATAATCTGGATTACCTGGCCAATCTTAGTGCCCGGGGGATAGCGCTTGACCGGCTGACCGGTGAGCTGGATTTGAAAAACCGGATACAGATGAGCGGTACGCTTGGCGGGGAGATCGGTTTGCGCGGACAGGGGCGAACTATCCGTTTCCTGGATGCCGATTGCGCGATTGCCGCTCCCGGCGGCACCCTGGTCATCACCGACGCCGGATTCCTGGATACCATATCCAGAAGCTCTGGGCGGTACCTGGAGGCGGTGCCTGAAGGTTTCAAGGATTACCGTTATGCCGAGGGAAGGGCGCACGTATATAAAGAAGGCGAAGATTACGTCCTGGAGGTTTTTCTCGACGGAGAACAGGGGAAACGTAATTTCAAGGTAACCGTTGGTTTCGATCAGGGAGGGTGAGTAATGAAAAGATTAGCGGTGGTTCTTATGGCGGGAATGGTTTTATTTTTGGGCTGTGCCAGGGTGAAAGTCGGCGGGACCAAAGATTCCATCCAGGTGGATATGAATGTCATCATGCGGGTGGATGTTTATCAACACGTGGAAAAAGATCTTAGTGATATTGACAGTATCGTATATGGCAGCAAGCCTGCCCAGCCCGCGCAGAAAGACGATAAACACA
>JAQTZX010000052.1 GCA_028687525.1 Candidatus Omnitrophota bacterium | reverse complement strand
AATTCGATTTCCGTACGCTATACAGGCAGTCACAAAAGTATATTATTGGAGGGGAGTATTCCAAGGCGCTTGGTTTGTACGATATCCTGTTGGGGACATTCCCCGACAGCAGACTCATACATTATCTCCGGGGTGTTTTGCGGCATAAAGTCGGAAAACTGCTTGAGGCGGAAAGCGATTATGTGTATCTCTATGAGCGTGATGGCGCTGACGCCGGGATATTGAATAACCTGGGCGCGATCCATGCCCAGCGGCAGGAATACCGGGAAGCGAAAAAATGGTTCGGGAGGGCGCTTAAAAAGAACTCGCGTTTGATACAAATCCACAACAATCTGGCCGATATGTTGCTTAAAAACAAGGAGTATAAACTTGCTCTTGTCGAATATAAACGGGTATTGAAGTTAAGCCCCGACAACGCACAGGCGATGTATAATATAGGATATATATATATGGAAAAAGAGAAGTATTCTCTTGCCGGCAGGTATTGGGAGCGGGTTTTGCGTGTTCAACCGGAGAATCCGGAAGCCAAAAACGGGCTTGAGTATCTGCGGGCAAAAATCACAAAACCGGAACAAAAAGGGAACGGGGTTATCCATGAAAAAGAGGTTGTTCGGCAAGCCTCATAAAGGGTTTACGCTTATTGAAATCGTGATTGCCGCGGTGATTATCGGTATCGTGCTGGCTTTTTCTTTTGTCGCATACCGTCAGTATGTAGAGAAGGCCAAGAAGATGGAAGCGGTGGTAACTATATCCGACATCAGGAAGGCGGAGGAGTTCAATAAGCAGCAAACCGGCAGTTATGTCTCCGCCGAAAATACCCAGGCGGTTAACCAGGCTTTGAACCTCGCAATCGTTCCTAAATATTATGAGTATCAGGTTGTGGGAGTGACGGATGATAATTTTATTGTGCTGGCCCGCAGGATCGGATCGAGAATAGAAGATTACCTGTCCACGGACCGTCTGCCTCCCGATGATATCGTTCTTGCCAGGGACAAATCCGGGGCGGCCCGGCGCGATTACCCGCGGTATATCCGGAATGATACATCCGAATCTTACGGGAGCGGATCCGGCGGTTCTTCCGGTTCCTCCGGAGGTTCAGGGGGGAGTGGGAGTTCGGGGAGCAGCGGAGAGAGCGGTTCGGGTTCAAAAGAGAGCGAAAATTCCGGCGGCACAGAAGAAAATGGAGACGGGAATACCGTGTCTCTCCCGTTCTATTCCACCGAAATAGCCGCTATTCTGGAGTTGTTGGAAGGTACCGAGACAGGGGATTACTATTACGATTTGATAATCGAAAAAAAAATTTCCGTTGTCTTTGAGGATTTTTCGGCCGAATATCCCTCGCTCGCCGAAGGAGTCCTTGCTTTTTGGGCGGGAACCACCGACAATACCATACACGTGAATTCTCTTCTTGATGGGCAATCGTGCGATGAGGCGATCTCCGCGGTCATTTGTCATGAAGCTACGCACGCGGATTATTCTTATAACCCGGGGAAATGGATAGAGTCCACTCTGGATAAGCATCCGGAATTAACCGAGGGCGATCTGCATATAACTTCGTATCCCCTTAATTCGATAGACCAGGAGTATAATTGTTTCGAGAATTCGGTGCTTGTCTGGAAGGAGTTACAGGGGGAGAAGACCGATGAGATCATGGATGCCGAAGAATCGATCTATGATCAGGGGGAAGATTTTATGAAGGCGCAAATACGGTTGAGCTATGCAGATCAGATGCTGCCGGAATATTAAAGGATGCCGGATAAACCATGAAACAATTTTTCTTTCTGGGGATATCTGTGTTGCTGGCGGTTGTTCTTTGGCTGGGGGCATGTTTTATCTATAACTATCAGCCTTACGAACCGTTATCTTCCCCCGCGTTTATAAAAAGCCGTCTTTATCTGCCGGGTTCCGATTTTGAGGAAAACCTTATATTCTTTCTCGCCGGCCAGCTGGGAATATATGAGGGGGAATTTGAGGTGCTGGACATGGTTAATCTCGAGCTGCGTAATATCGCGGGCATGGATTATCTTTTGATTACGCTCCGGACTCCGAACGGGGATTTGTGCCAGGTGACTATTGCCAAAGATATTTTTCCGTGGACACGATGGGAGATCGTTCCCTCAAGTTTTACCGTGGTGCGGCTTCCTGAAGCGGGGCTGCGATTCGCTTTTGATGCCCCACAGTGGATGCGGGACCTGGGAATAACCCCGGAGCAGGTTGCCGGATATTTTGCGGAGCACCCGGATATGCGCCTCAGGGGGAGGGACGCGTTTGTCGACCCCAAGACGCAGAAGCAATCCCTTCCGGTGGACTGGCCGGTTTCGGTGAAAAAAGACAAGCCCCCAAGGTTCAGCGTCAACAAAAACAAAAAAACCGGGTTCAGCAGTGTCATGGCCGATAAAAACCAGGTCGGGCTTTTGAATGCGTATTGGAAAGCCGATTATCCCGTTGACTACTCAGGGCCCGGATACCGCGCGTATCTGTATGGAAAAGGCAGGGAAGACCGCTAAAAAGTATTTTGAAAATTTCTCTTAAAATATTTGCGAAAATTAAAAATTTTTGTATAATAATATATACTGGGTTTTAATTCCCCCCGCAGATATCACCGGATTTTAAGCCGGGGATGTTCCATTGAAACAGCGCGGTAAAAGAATAACAAGAAGAAGGTGAGAGACAACATATACTCTGGTGACAATGAAAGTTAAAGAAATGGTGCCGAATTCCACATTTTCTACGCAGATGTTACAAATGCCGGAACCTTTGGTTTCCCCTCCGTCGCGGAAGTATCTGGGAATCCATCTCATCGCAGAATTTTGGGATGGGAAGATTATCGAAGAACAGAAAGAAGTTGAGCGCATCCTGCTTGACGCGGCCCGGCGCGCCCGGAGTACCGCGCTGGCCATCTCCAGCCATAAATTTTCTCCGCACGGGATAACCGCTTTTATCCTGTTGGCGGAAAGCCATATCTCCATGCACAGCTGGCCGGAAAAGAATTATCTGGCCGTGGATATTTTTACCTGCGGTGAAAAAACCATGCCTTTGAAAGCCCTCGAGTATCTCAAAGAAATATACCAGCCTAAGAGAGTCGAAGTCCGGGAAATCAAGCGGGGAAAAAACAGGTGAGAAAGAAATTCCTCTTTGGTAAAGAGTGGTTCTTTGAGGAAACGGCAAAGTTGGGCGAATCCCAGTCGTTCGCGTGGGGTGTTATCCCGGAGAAAACGGTATTCAGCGGGAAAACCCCGTATCAGCGCATAGAGATCTTTGACACCGCGGATTTCGGCAGAATGCTTGTGCTTGACGGGCTTATTCAGTTGTGCACGAAATACGAATATGTATACCACGAAATGCTCGTGCATCCGGCTTTATTCTATCATCCCCGTCCCCGTAAAGTTTTAATTATCGGAGGAGGAGACGGCGGTGCGGTACGAGAGGCGGTCAAACATCCGCTGGAAGAGATCATCCTGGTGGATATTGATAAGCAGGTTATCGATATTTCCAAAAAATATCTTCCGACAGTATCCGCCGGAGCGTTCCGCGATCCGCGGGTGAAGGTATACAGCGAAGACGCGGTGAATTTTATCGAACGGTATCCGGGATATTTCGACGTCATAATCAACGATTCTACCGATGAATACGGTCCGTCGCATCCGCTGTGGAGTGTTCGTTTCTATAAGAGGATTTCCGCCGCTCTGCGCCGGCGCGGGATAGCGGGATTTCAAACCGCTTATTTCAGGGAAGGATTCGCCCAAAAAGCGCGCAAAGAAATCAAGGGGCTTTTTTCTTTCTTTAAAGTACACAGGGCGTATATAGGCTGTTTCCCTTTTGATGAATGTACTTTTTCTTTTGCTTCTCAGGCGGTTGACCTGGCGCGGGTATCTCGGAAAACGCTCCGGGAGAGGTATACAAAAGCAGGCATACAGACAAGATATTATTCCCCGGAGGTGCATTCGGCTTCCGGCGTGATCCCGGGGAAAGTATCTTAAACAACAGGTGAGGAAATGAAAACAAAAAAACAAAAATGGTTTTCCGAAAGCACGGTCCCGGGGAAACGGGACGGCAAGATGATCCATTCTTTTTTGATCGAAAACCTGGTTTATAAAGGCAAAAGCCGGTATCAGGACATGTTGATATTCGATAATTCCGTTTACGGAAGGGTTTTTGTGCTGGATAACATAGTGCAGTTATCCGAAAGCGATGAATTTATCTATCATGAAATGCTGGTGCATCCGGCCTTACTGGCGCACCGGGGCCCGAAAAAGATACTTATCATCGGCGGCGGCGACGGCGGGACGCTCCGGGAGTGCCTCAAGCATGATCCCGAAGAGGTCATCCTGGTCGACATCGATAAACAGGTTCTTGAGATAGCCCGGCGGTATTTGCCTTTCACTTCGCAGGGGGCGTTTAAAGATAAGCGGGTCCGTGTCCTGCATGAAGACGGAAAGAATTTCATGAAACGCTACAAGGAATATTTCGACATCGTGATTATCGACGGAGGCGATCCTATAGGCCCCTCGTTGGCCTTGTTTGAATATCCATTTTACTGGGATATTTTCGAGGCGCTGAAAAAAGACGGTATGGCCGCTTTTCAGATCGGTTCTTTCCTGGATACTCCCCTGATACAAGGGTCTTTTTCGAAGTTGCGGAAGGTTTTTCCTTCGGTTGTCATGTTCCGGCTGACCATGCCTTCGTATCATTGCGGTGATTATTGCTTCATGGCGGCTTCCAAGAAGATCGATTTGGGAGCGGTGAGCCTGCCGGCGTTGAAGAAGCGGTTCCAGGCGTTCAAGCCGGGGAAGGCGCTGAAATATTATGATCCGTGCATGGATCAGGCCTCCCGCGTCATCCCGCCTGCCTTCAGGGTGAAATGAGAGCGCTTATTATCGGCCAGGGGAGAATTTCCGCCGCCATAAGGTATTATGTACGTGTTTTTCTCCGAGGCGTGAGTGTTTCATATTTTTCCGGGCCGAAAGATATTGCGCGGGCGGATTTGTTGATCGGGACTCTCCCCGGCGGGCTGGGTGAACAAAGCCTGGAACTGGCGCTGAAATATAAAAAAGATTTGGTCGATTTGGCGGATTTGGACACCGATTTTTACCCCAAGCGCCGAAAGCAGATAGAGCGCGCGGGTATTACGGTCGTACCCGCATGCGGCTTCTGTCCCGGCCTGGTCAATTTTATAATCGGCAACGAAGCAGCGCGCCTGCGGGATATTTCGAACATTGAGGTGATGGCCGGCAGTTTATCTCCCCGGCGGTATTATTTTCCTTTTTTATGGTGTTTCGAAGATCTGGTCCTGGAGTTCATGGTTGCTTCCCGGCAGATGGTGGAAGGCGGGAAAAAAACATTTCCTCCGTTCGGCGGTTACCGCAATGAAAAATTTTTCGGTATCGATGCCGAAAGCTATCTCGGCCAGAGCGGTTTTGAAAACCTGACTGTTTCTCTTGGAACCCCGACTTTTACCTACCGTAATATCCGGCCTGCCGGATTCATGCAATTCTTCCGGTTCTTACACAATCATGGTTTGTTCGATAAAAAAAATGTGTTAAAAACCAAGCGGCTGCTTGAAGGGCGCAGAGAGGATAATCTTTCTCTGGCTATAATTCGTCTCTGTTCGCCCGGCGGGAATAGAGAATGGGTGCTGAAAAGTCTTTCCAGGAAAAGGGAGCGGTTCAATTCCATGCAGAAGATTACCGCTTTGTTCACCACCGGGATTATCGGGGCATTCGGCGCGGGGAGGATCCGTGATAACGGCCTTGTTTTCTGCCAGACATTGGGAAGTGACGACGGTTTTTTTCATGACATTCTTACCGGGCTCAAGAAGAACGGTATATGTATAAAAAAACGGAATATGCGTGAAAACGAAAAAAAATCTGTTTAAAGAGTTGTTGCAAAAGAGAGGTTTTTCCTGGCTGAGCCCGAAAGTTCGGCTTCGGGATTCCGGAATTCAGGGGAAAGGGTTGTTCGCGATCCGGGAGATCAAAAAGGGCGAGGTCGTCAATGTCTGCGGCGGTACGATAGTCTCGGAAGCGGAATATCTGAAACTTGGGAGGAAATATGCCGATTTCCTGTTCAATTACGCCACTCAGATAGAGGAAGGTTTTTATCTTATCGGCGGGTTGGGCAAGAAAGAGCTTGAGGATGATGATTTTCTAAACCACAGCTGTGATCCGAACTGCGGTATCCGCGGGCAGATCGTGGTTGCGGCGATGAGGGATATCGGCAAAGGGGAAGAGCTTACTCTTGATTACGCGATGATCGATGACGACCCGGAAATCAGCTTTACCTGTTCCTGCGGTTCTGCCTGCTGCCGCAAAGTAGTGACCGGGGGTGATTGGAGGGACAGCCGTTTGCAGAGAAAGTATAAAGGTTATTTTACCTGGTATATACAGGAAAAGATCGGGCGTCAAGAGTAAAGAGGCATCTTGATTTTTTTGCGTATGCATCCGCGTAGAGATAAGATGCTTTTTTTGAGCTCAAGGAGGGGATGGTGGCATTGTTTACCGTTGACAAAAATAAATGCAAAGGTGATGGGGCCTGCGTGGCCGAGTGTCCTCTCGGAATTATAAAAATGGATGCGCAGGAGCATATTCCTGTTCCCGCTATTGGCGTGCAGGATAGCTGTATAAATTGCGGACACTGTGTGGCGGTCTGCCCGCATGGAGCGTTTTCGCTTTCCACGATGCCGGCCGGGGAATGTCCGGAACTGCCGGCCGGATGGAAGATCCCTCCTGAGCGTTTGGAGCGTTTTTTGAAAGGCCGTCGGTCGATACGCTCGTATAAAAAAGATCCGGTGCCCCGGGAACTTCTGGAGCGTCTGGTCGATATTGCCCGATATGCCCCTTCCGGAATAAACCGTCAGCCGGCAGAGTGGATTATTATTCATGAACATGAAAAAGTAAAAGATATAACCCGGGAAGTCATCGCCTGGATGAAAAGCCTGGTTGGTTCGGATTCTCCGCTGGCCGGGTCTCTGCATATGAGCAACCTTGTTTCAGCCTGGGAGGGCGGGAAAGATTATATTTGCCGCGGCGCCCCCCATCTCACTGTGGCCTGCGCATTAAAAGAAGACATGACCGCGCCGCCGGCTTGTACCGTCGCGCTGGCGTACGCTGAACTTGCCGCTGTTTCTTTTGGCTTGGGGGCATGCTGGGCGGGGTATGTGAATATGGCCCTGAATATGTGGCCTCCGGCCCGCCGGATACTCGGGATATCCCAAAGACGCGTTTGTTTCGGCGCGCTTATGGCCGGATATCCCGGATTCGAATATTACCGGATCCCCGCGCGTAATAAAATCAGGCTGGTTGGAAAATAAAAGATCATGAATATCGTACTTATCAACCCACCGTTCATTTTTTCCGGAAGAAATGCGTTTACTTCCTCTCCGTGCGTGGGGTTGCGCAGTATTTCTTCTTTTTTGAAAAAAGATCCCGGGCATAAGGTCACTTTTTTGGACGCTTTTATGCAGGGGCGGCATCGGGTCAGCCGGTACGCCGACGGTTATCTGGTCGGACTTTCGACGGAAGAAATTATGTCCCGGATACCGCTGGATACCGATCTTATCGGCGTGTCGGTTTCCTGCAGCCAGCTCGCGCCGGTTGTGCATGCCATTATCGCGCGTATAAAAGACCGGTTCTCCCGCGTTACGGTTGTTCTGGGAGGAGTGTATCCTTCAACCCAGCCCGGTCTGGCCTTGACATCTCGGGCCGATTTTATTGTTTTGGGGGATGGAGAACATGCGCTGGCAGCTATAG
>JAQTZX010000051.1 GCA_028687525.1 Candidatus Omnitrophota bacterium | reverse complement strand
CATTGATGATCAGATCAGAGTATGCAAAAACTACTGTAAAGACCACGACATCACTATCAGCGATGATCATATCTTTATTGATGAAGCCCTGTCCGGCTCCCTACTAAATCGACCCGGGCTTCAAGCCTTAGATAAAGCTGCTGAAAATAAGGAATTTGAAGCTGTAGTCGTTGACGACCTCTCGCGGCTTTCAAGAAGCAATCACCAGATGCTTACCTTAGTCCTTAAATTCAATTATTATCAGGTTAAGCTAATTTCTGTGTCTGATGGCATAGTTACCGATGATGAAAACTCAAAATTAGGCATCCAGATGCGGGGATTAATAAATGAATTATATCTGGATGACCTAGGAAAGAAAACTATGCGTGGCTTAGAAGGTCAAAAACTGCGTGGTTTTAGTGCCGGAGAAAATGTATATGGTTATTGCAGTAAGCCGGTTGGAGAATTACGCCTCGATAAAAGAGGTAAAGCCAAATACGAAGGCAAAGTTCATAAAATAAACCCGGAAGAGGCTGAAGTCATCCAAAGAATATTCAACGAATTTATTAATGGGAATAGCGTCCATAAAATAGCCACAAAGCTAAATGAAGATAAAATCCCCACAAAAAAGCATATGCATGGCGGTTGGAACATATCAACGGTATCCCGGATACTTAAAAATGAGAAATATATCGGAAAATGGGACTGGCGAAAGTACAAAAACGTCCGTGATCCTATGACCGGGAAGAAAAAGGTTATCCCCCGCCCTGCCAAAGACCTAGTTCCCATATACCGGGAAGACTTGATAATTATCAATAAGGAAATTTGGGAAAAAGCACAAAAACGATGGCTCGAATTAAAGGGAACCTGGCCTGTTAGCAAAAAGAAAAAGGCGTTCTATCAACAAAGAAGCTACGTACATACTAGCCCTAATCATTTGTTTTCAGGGCTTATGAAATGTAAAATTTGTGGCGGAGCTATTGTTCTTATTAGCGGCAAAGGCACTGGTTATTACGGCTACTACAATGCCAGGCGCAAAACCTGCACAAATACGCTCGCCATCCCTCGTAAAAGAATTGAAGAAATAATTATTAATGAACTTAAAGATAAGATATTGACTGTTGATAACTTGGAATATGTATATAAGAACGTAGAGAAATTAGCTGCCGAGGGGTTTAATGAAATGCCTGATTTAGTTAAGAAGAAAAGGGCTCAATTTGAAAAAATACAGCAAGAAATACAAAACTATCTCAATTTTATTAGAATGGGAAGCCTTTCAAAGGCTGTATTTGAGGCTTTAACTGAAGCGGAAAAGAAAAATGAGGAATTAACAGCAGAAATAGGATCTCTGGAGTTTCAGAAAGATAATAGCTTTAAGTCGCCGCCAAGGGAGTGGATTGATCATCGGCTGGAGAATTTGCGGGAGACGTTGAATAAAAATACTGTGTCTTCGGCTATGGCGCTTAAGGAATTAATGGGGGATATTGTGTTGGAGCCGGTTTTGGAAGAGAAGGATGATTTTTATGGGATTGTTAAGGGGTGTGAGGATAAGGCTGGTGGCGGCGAAGAAGAGAAAAAGAAAGGTGACAGTCACGAAAAACGTGACAGTCACCTTTCTTTCTTACAAATATTTTCGATTTCTTTGTTTTTGAAAATCGATAGTTGAGAATAGACCGAATCGAAAATCTCACACAATCAAATTTCGAATCTCGATTTTCGATTCTCTGCCATTTTTGCCTGAGTTTAACTTGGGGCAAAAATGGCGGAGAGGCTGGGATTTGAACCCAGGGGGCAGATTGCTCCGCCCAATTGCTTAGCAGGCAACTCCGATCGACCGCTCCGGCACCTCTCCTGAATCATTCGCTAAGTCTTGCGGGGCTTGAAAAATAATCTATTGTCCCAGCTTTTGCCGGGTTTTACTCTTTTCCTCCGTCTCGTAGTACTCGGAGGTGTACTCCATATCTTTTATCTGTCCCAGGGGAGACAATGCCGCTTTGGCTGCGTCGACGCATTTTTTGCCTTTGATGCCTTTAATGTGGTATTTGACGCGGCCGTCTTCGGAGATGAATATCTCGATCTCCTGCTTGTCTGCCATGGATCCCCCAACCTTTCCAGATGAGGCTTACCTGTCTATTGCCACTTGCGGGCTACCAGCTTGACGGTGGATTTCTCCATCTTCTTCTCTTCTACCACCTGGTAACCTTGTTTGTTTAATTCCTGTATGACCATGTTGTAGGCATAGCGGCGCCGGATGCCGTTGATGGTCTCCTGCTGTTTCCTCATCTGCTCGGCGGACAGGCCCGCGGAATCGGCGATTACTTTATAGGTACCGTCCGGCTGTCTCTGGAAACCAATCTGGCGGTTGTTGGGATCCTTGACCACTACCTCAACCGTTACGGATTCTCCGGTCGACATCTGCATCCTAAGCTTTTCTTTTTCCAGGGCATCGACTTTCCGGTGCTCGAGAGCCATTTCCTCGATAGCCTTATAAAGCATTATCGCGCTGATGATAACTACATCTATACCGCCGAGACCCGACATATATCTTTCTTTTCTTATCTGCGTGAAGCTAGCAACAGAAGCAACACGAAAAAACCTATTACGACCCCGATTTGAAGCAAACGTAACCACAACTGCTCCCGCGCGGACTGTAAATTTTTCCGCGCCCTTTGCAGTTCATATTCTTTTTCTATCTGCCTGCTTCTAGCCCAGTCATCCACCATTTCCCTGGTATAACCCTCCTGCCTGATCCTGGACATCAGCTCCTTGATATCGGCAGGCAAGCCCGGATCGTTGGAGCGGTATTCCCTCCCGTCAATAGTAACGGTAATAACCGGGCTTTCATTCAAGTCCACCAGATCATGATTCTGCCATCCGGCTCCGGTGGGAATTTCATTCTCATCCCGGGTAAAAACCTGGCCGCAGTAAACGCAGCTGCGCTGGGCGCGCGCGCCGACGCGCCCGCAATTCGGGCACAGGATCTGATACGGCTGTAATCCGGTGTCGGAGACTTCCCGGTCGCCGGCCTGGTTGAAAATAAAAGAACAATATAAACAATAGAGTGTATTCCCGGGATTCTTTTTTTGGCACTGCGGACAAGCTATGAACCCTTTGGCGTCCGGATCTACTTTGTGCGTTATCTCTAACTTGATCTTATGGCCGTCAACCTCGAGATGTTCGAATCTCTTGAGGTCATCGGAGGATTTACGGAAAACTTTCAGCAAAGGAGACAATTCCAGTTTGCGGAAACGTCCCTCTTTTTTACTCATACTTCAATCCTTCTCCCCGCGGATGAAACTGTGGCCGCCAGCTTTTTGCTGGCCGGCCGGGCGCGCATCCTCGCCCATTCCCTGATGTTTTCTATCTGTTCACGCATGGTCTGAGACAAAGGAACCGTCTCTTTCAAACTCTTGAGTATGTCGCCGGTAGTCAGGTCGCCGCCGGCCACAAAGGCATCAAAAAGACTGGATATGACGGCCTGTTCGATCTCCGCGCCGCTGAAGCCTTCGGAATCCCGGCTCAAAAGCTTCACATCGAATTTCTTAGGATCGCGCCTCCTCTTTTTTATATGGATAGTGAATATCTCCTCCCGTTCGTCGGGAAACGGAAGGTCGACAAAGAATATTTCGTCGAATCTGCCCTTGCGCAGGATTTCCGGCGGCAGAAGCGAAATGTTGTTGGCGGTGGCGATCACGAAAACAGGCCTGGTCTTCTCCTGCAGCCAAGTCAAAAAATAACTAAACACCCGCGCCGATGTCCCTGCGTCGGAAAAAGTCGAACTCTGTACTCCGGAAAACGCCTTTTCGATCTCGTCGATCCACAGCACCACCGGGGCGATAGACTCCGCGGTACTGATGGCCTTGCGCATATTCTCTTCGGACGAACCCACGATCCCGGAAAATACCCTGCCAACGTCGAAACGCAGGAGCGGGAGTTTCCATAGATTGGCTACGGATTTGGCGGTAAGGCTCTTACCGCATCCCTGCACTCCCAAAAGCAATATCCCCTTGGGCTTAGGCAGGCCGAATTCCCCGGCTTTGGAGGTAAAGGCCACCGAACGCTTGTTCAGCCAATCCTTGAGGGAATCCATTCCGCCCACACCGCTCATCATTTCGGATGAATCGTAATATTCCAGGATCCCGGATTTACGGATGACCTGTTTCTTCTCTTCCAGTATCCTGCCGATATCCTCCGGCCCGAGGGATTTATCAATGACGATGGCGCGGGCAAAGGCGTTCTCCGCCTCATTGATGGTCAGGCCCAGCGCGGCGCTGATAAGACGCTCGCGGGTTTCGGGAGTAAGTTCTATTTTTACTTCTTTAGAAAGATCAACCACGCTTATTATTTCATCGAGCAGGCGGCCCAGGTCTTCGGTGGTGGGCAGGTCGAAATCAATGACCGCGATGTCCTTTTCCAGTTCCACCGGGATATTGAAAACCGGAGAAACGATAACCAAGCTTTCATAGGTTTCTTTGAGGTTCTCGACCAGGTCGCGCAGCTTGCGCACGATAACATTATCGTTAAGATAGTGGTGAAAATCCAGCATCACGAAGATGGCCGGATACGTGGAACGCTCGATGTGATTCAGGGCGTTCAGGGGATCGCGTGTCTGATCGTCGATCTTGTCCTGCTCTTCGTATTTGCGGAGGCCCCGGGTGGCGGACCAGATCATCAGTTGTTTAGAGCGCCTGGCGGCCATTTCCTTGAGGCATTCGATCACCCGGGTCTCTTCATAGCTGACTATGGTGATCAGTGAATAACGCGCCCTGATGAGAACATCGATCTCGTCTTTACACACCCGGTTCATCATGCTTTATCCGCAGTATATCTTATTACCCTCCAGGCCGGAAATAGGATTCATGCCCTCAAGGAACAGAACTGATGTCGACGGTGTTATGGCTAAAATTTCAAGTTTCCCTTCTTCAGTGATAACAACTTCGCAGTATTCGTAGAGCCTCCGCTTTGACAACCGCTTCCTCTGTTTGTTCTTCATGATGTCGGCCCTCCTGGTTGTAATTAAGCCATCAATAAATCACGGGTACATTGGAAACCCTCATTACGGACGTATGCAAGGCGCGACGACGCAGTCAAAGCACTACGCCGAGGATGAGCAACGCCGCAGACGGCTGGAATGCGGGCTTCCCTCCTGTCTATTCGCCCGGACTGGCCGATTTTGGGCTTCGACTGCGTAACTCGTCCTTGGCGCAGTGCAAAACCGCTCCGGAGTCCTCGTTCCTTGTCTCGCTCCAAAATGGGCTCACAGCCAATATGCCCATCATTTATTGATGGTTCAGTTGTGTTGTGCGTTTTTTTTTGAAGAATTCCCGCAGTAACCGCGCTGACTCGTCTTTCAACACACCTTTGAATACTTTTATCCGGTGATTCAGTTTTTTATTGCCGGCGATATTGACGATGGAACCGCAGGCGCCTGTTTTCGGGTCGGAGGCCCCGTAAATTATTTCTTTCACGCGCGCCAGCACCAGCGCGCCCGCGCACATCGAACACGGCTCAATTGTAACATATAACGAAGATTCGTTCAACCACTTTGTGCCCAGAAAATTCGCCGCCGAGGTAATGACGATCATTTCGGCATGGGCGGTGGGATCTTTGAGGCGTTCGACCTGGTTGTGGGCGCGGGCGATAATGCGGTTCTGATGCACGATGACCGCTCCGACCGGGACTTCGTCCTCATCAAAAGCTTTCCGCGCCTCTTTCAGCGCCTCTCTCATAAACAGAATGTACGGATCAATAACCTGGAGTTTCAAGGTATGCGGGATGTGGTGTAGATAGAGAGCAATTTCAAATACTGTTCTTCCTGAGAAATAAATTCAGGCATAATTGCCCGAGGTTTAGTGCCTATAAATTAAAGCGCGCCCAGGAGGAATCGAACCTCCAACAACTTGCTCCGTAGGCAAGTGCTCTATCCAATTGAGCTATGGGCGCGTAATGGTGTATAGATTATATAACCTTCATTTAAGCGTTGCAATAGAAATTATGCAAAAAAAACGGCAAAACGGCAAAATGATTTTTTACTATGCGCGCTTTAACAAAACAATAAAATTAATCGTGACGGGATCCTTCACCTTAATGATACCCAGAAGAGTCGGCGGCTTAAGCCTCAATGATTTCAAACTAACCGTGGTCTTGCCCGTAACAATAACGGTATTTTCTGACGGTTGCACGGTTATGCCGCATTCGAATGGTTGAGACACTTCTCTGATCGTCAATACCGCTTTCAGGTGCCCCGAAACAGGTGCGTTCACTCCCCCAACCGTAAACATCATCGATTCAACCCGGCACTGAGCCTGTGGATACTCTTTACTCTGGAACATCGCATACATATTACGATCCATGCCCTTATTCCCCGAAGCCAGGGATTCTATCCGAACGGATACATCTCCCTGCATCACGCTCTGCTGATTTTCCGTTTGCAGGGTAAATTCACCCGTGAAATCTCCCGCTTTTCCTTTAATGGGATGCAGGGTCGAATTCGCATCAAAGATAATACTGCTTGAAGGAAGGTCTATCTTGTATATCTGAGCACCCGCTGCAGTTGACACAAAATTGCAGGATGTCATTACGAGAATAAACATTAAACAACGCATCACCGGTTGAAGCTTCATACACGCTCCTTTCTCACCCACACTTTTCTAATTACACCACCCCTATATCAAAAAAGCACCTAAAACAAGCTGGGCTGACGGGAATGAATTTCCGGAATAGGGACACTTCTGACAGAAGGCGCTGTGAATGAAAGGGATGGGGAGAAACGGTCCCGGTTTTAGAGGGTATAAAATAAAAAAAGCAAGAGTATTGCGAGGTTCTCACCACAACTTTGTAACCTCACGAGGCTCACTTTTCGACTTCACAGCCTCACTCTTGCTCTGGGAGAAGGTCAACTTCCAACCTATCTTCACCACCCTTCACCGATTTTTATACTATCACAAAAAATTAATTTGTCAAGGGAAATATACCAAAATACCACACAATACCGGCAAACCGGATCTACATTAAAAAGCCCCTAACTCTTGGATAAAATTCATAAACCGGAAACACTTCCGGCATAATTTCATTGCCGGCCAAACAGCAGTTTGCTGAAAGCCCTTTTGAATGCAAATGAACACGCATTCACCGGCAATACATTCGCGACTATAAGCGTGCAATATGCGAAAATTAGCGTTAAAAAAGCTTTTCCGGCACCCTGACAGATAAATGAAAACCGCCCGGGATTAGACAGGCTAAGGTTGGAATGATACGGCGCTCAGAGCCAGTTGCAAATCCTGTGGAGACTTATCTAACTCAAGCACTGACAAAAGTTGAATAAAACCCGGTTCGCAGGCAAGAGCATAATCCTCTTCCAGCCGCAGTATGTCCGAAATACAAACAAGCGCTTTTTCAATATCCCGTCTAATATCGCCTTTTTGACAACAGGAAAAAACATACTCCCGTATTTTTTCTCCAGAAGGTATATTTCCTTGATTAACCATCTCCTGAATCCGGCTCCACTCGTTATCCAATTCCGCTAAAGGTATTTTCGGCTGGATTGCAGATTGTAAATTTGGTTTTATACCGGTCCCGGGCTGAGGGGTAACAGGAAGTGTGCGGAAATCAATACCTCCGAGTGTACCGCCGTCCGTAGACATATTCTTTCCGCCTTCAGAAGCGGGTTCCGGCATACCCCGCGCCTTATACATATCCTCTATAGAATTATCCGGCTCCTTCAGATACTCTTCCAACGCGCGCAATCTGCCTCCTGCCGCCAGGCCGCCGTCCTGCGGCGTGTTAACGCCGTTTATTCCGCCTATGCTGGGGTCGACTTCAAGAAGACG
>JAQTZX010000050.1 GCA_028687525.1 Candidatus Omnitrophota bacterium | reverse complement strand
CAATCGTTTTCCTCAATGTTTCCCCCTTACCACTGCCACAAAAAAGCCGACCAAGGTAAACACGGCCATAAATTCAAGCCTCCCGGCCCACATCTGGATTATATAGGTAATTTTTAATATAACGGGCATATCGGGTCCGGTTATCCCGCAAGATAAACCTACATTGGCTGCGGCAGAGGTGGATTCGAAAAGAGAGCTTAAAAACGGATATCCGCACAACATACCTATCAACGCTCCCAATCCGTACAACAATAAATACATCTGCGTGATCAAAAGCGCGGACCGGACCGGTTTATCCTCAACAAACATCTCTTTTATGTGGTGAAACTTCTGTACCACGATCGCCCGCTCCGGAAGAATAATGCGTTTAATATCCTCTTTCAAAGCTTTAAACACAACCCCGATACGCAGAATCTTTATAGCGCCGGTAGTGGAACAAACCGCGCCGCCCAGAGCCATGGCAGTTATTACCCCCACCAAAGCCAGATGACTCCATTCCGTGTTGAATTGCGGCGCATAGATGGTCATAAACCCGGTACCGGTGTGGCCGGAAATCAACTGGTAAAACCCTTTTTGAAATAACATAATGCCATCCGGATAAGTCTTTGATTCCTGCAGGCCAAGAGAAGTAATGAGAAAAGCGCTTAGTATGGTAAAGAAAAACACGGTGGTTTCGATATTCTTCACGATCTCTTTACGGTTCCCGCTCCAGATATTATAATGCAAACGGAAATTGATCGCTCCCAGGATCATCATGACAATGGTGATAATCTCAAAGAGGGGACAATGGTAATACAGTATGTTTTGAGACTGCGGAGCGAACCCGCCGGTGTCAAAAGCAGCCATGAAAATACAGGCGCCGTGGAAAAAGGCGTTGAAAGGCCGCAGTCCATTCATCAATCCCGTCACTCCCAGGGAAAGAGTACCCAAAAACAGATAGACGATACTCACTAACCATATAAAACGGCTGGTATGAACCACATTCGGCAGTATCTTCTCATCGCGCGCTTCCCCCACATACATCTTGAACGCCCCGGAATGCCCTTTTACAAAAAAGGAGAGCGCGACAATAACTATGCCCTGACCGCCGATAAACATAATCAGATGCCGCCAGAGATTGTGCGTATAAGAAAGATGGTCCAGATCCTGCACAAGGGACAACCCGGTTGTGGACAATCCGGACATTGTTTCAAAACAGGCGTCTAAAAACGACCTCCAGTGGCCGCTTAAATACAGCGGCACCGCGCCCAAGACCATAGCTACCAGCCATGCCAGAGCTACTACGATCATCCCCTGCATCCAGTTCAAATCCTGCCCGGTGAAACATATCCTGGTCAAAAGGAATCCGGAGATAAACGTAAGGCCCAGAGCCAGCGAGAAATCAAAAACCGGATTAAATTCCTTAAGAGCGACACCCAGTCCGGCAGGAATAAGCATGGTCAGGCCGAAGCCCAACATAATCTTTCCCAGGTAATATCCGATACTCTTGATATCAGTGATCGTGGGTTTTATAATCATGGTTTAAAGGTAAAAATAAGGGAGGCCAAGAATGCGGAGAGGATGATGCTTAACGCATAGGCGATTTCCGTGACTATACCCAGGATTATATTCACCAATTCCCGCGTTTTCATAACGTGCCGGCCAGAACGTGCAGTAATTGCGATTCATTGCCTATGCGCGTCAGGGCGATAATATCGTCTCCTGATTTCAAAACGGTATCACCCCGGGGCACGATCACTTCTTCTCCCCGGACCAGCGATACCAGGACCGAATCTTTCGGTAATTCAATATCTTTAACCTGCTTGTCGATAACGGGCGATTCTTCCGGAAGATCAATACGTATTATGGCGAGCTTTCCCCGTTTAAAAGTCATGAGATTAACGAAGTCGGCAAAAGAAACCTCTTCTTCTATAATTTTGGCAATAATCCGGGTGGCATCTACCGGGGCATCAATGCCCAGCGCGGAAAAAATATGCTCATTATCAGGATTATTAACCCTGGCAATGGCGCGCTTGACATTAAACCGTTCTTTCGCCAATTGACAGATGATAAGATTATCCTCATCGTCCCCGGTAACCGCGGCTACCACGTTCGTAGTATTGATTCCCGCCTCTTCAAGGATCCGGGGATCACACCCATCTCCGCTGAGCACCAGAATATCCAGTTCCCTGGCAAGCTCTTCGCATACGGAATGTTCTTTCTCTACCACGGTAACCGTATGGTGTTCAAGAAAAAGACGTTTGGCCAGAAAATACCCCACTTTTCCCGCGCCTACCACGAGAATATTCATATATACATTCCTTAAAAAGCGTAAAAGTTATTACGGTATACTTTCTACAATCCGAATTTCTTCCTGACAATATCAAGACTAACCACCTTAACTACTCCCATCACCGTATCCCCTTTTTCTAAAACCGTACCCGCTTCGGGAATAACGACACCGCGGACCTTGCGTATGGCGGCCGCTAAGAATTCACCCGGAAGATTCACTTCACCAATCGTCTTGCCGATCAGGTCATTCTTGACTTCGATTTCGATAACCCCCAGGTCTTTTGTCTCGATAAGATAACTTGAAAAGCGGCTTTCCACTATCTTATCCCTAAGCATGGAAGCAAAAAGGATGGTCCCGCTGATAACGTCAAGCCCCAACGCGTTATATATATGCGCACGCTGCGGATCATATACCCGCGCAATGACCTTCGGAACATGGAATATCCTCTTGGCCACCTGTGCGGCAACCAGATTGGTATTGTCGCCGTTGGTCACCGCGCAGAAAACATCCGCCCGTTCAACGTTAATCTGTTTCAACAAAGCGGGATTAAAACCATTGCCCACCAGCGCAACGCCGTTAAAGGTATTGCCCAGCCTGTCCAGAGAGGCCGAACTCTTGTCGATAACCACGACATCATGCCCCTCGCCGGACAAAAGCTTTGCCAGTTCGGAACCGACCCTTCCGCAGCCAACGATCACGACAAACATGCCGTCTCCTGATTTGATATTTACTGCTTGGCTATTTCCACCAGCTTTTTAAACGCCGCTTCGTCCTTAACCACCAGATCCGCCAGAACCTTACGGTCTAATTCCACATTGGCTTTCTTCAAACCTTTCATGAACCGGCTGTAGGTCGTGCCGGAAGCACGGCAGGCGATATTGATACGTGTTATCCAAAGCCTGCGAAAATCCCGCTTTTTCTGTTTTCTCCCTTCGTAGGCGTACACCATAGCGTGTGCCAGCGCCCGACGGGCCTGCTGGAACTGCTTGCTCCGGTCGCCCCAAAACCCCTTGACCTTTTTTAATACTCTCTTCTTTCTCTTCCTTGTTGTGGGACTGTGTTTATCTTTAGTCATACATACTCCTTACCGACTATCCGTACGGCAGCATCCGCGTAAGATAGGTTTCCAGTTTTTTATTCGCGATGGTCCGCCCCCTGCGCAGCGACCTTATCCGGCTCGAATCTTTGTTGGTTAATAAATGTCCTTTACCGCAGGCGTGATACTTAACCTTTCCTTTCTTAGTCAGTTTGAACCTTTTTGCTACACCCTTTTTTGTCTTTAATTTTGGCATTTTTCCACTCCGTTAAACGTAATGATTGTGCGCACAGAACCGCGGTTTTACGCATCTGCCGGAGCCGTTTTTTCGCCCGCCTCGAGCTTACCGGAAACTCTCCGGGGTGAAACCACCAGAGAAATAACCTTGCCTTCCAGCATAGGATCCTTTTCCACCTGCCCGTCGACCTGCGTATCGGCAATGAACTTATCTATGAGCTTACGGCCCAGATCCAGATGTTCTATCTGCCTGCCTTTGAAAAACAGCTCTATTTTAACTTTATCCCTTTTCTTTAAAAAAGTAATGACCTGTTTTAACTTGGTCTGATAATCATGTTCGTTAATGTTAGGTTTCACGCGTATCTCTTTCAGGTGCCCCTGTTTCTGGTGTTTTTTGGCCTCTCGTTCTTTCTTTTCCTGATCGTACTTGAATTTGCTGAAATCGATGATGCGGCAAACCGGAGGATTTGCCGTCGGAGCAACCTCCACCAGGTCAAGCTCGGATTGAACAGCCATATCCCGCGCCCGGTCAATAGGAACTATACCCAGCTGATTTCCTTCCGGACCGATCAAACGCACCTCAGGCACGCGAATTCGCTCGTTAATGCGGATAAACTTTTTTATAGCGACCACCTCCTCATTCTGTATTGCCCGCCGCGCGTCGTGGCAGACTCAATGTTCACGATGCGCAATCTGCAATTTCAGGTTTGCAATAAATTCCTGCAGGGGAACACTCCCCTGATCGCCTGCTTTTCTCTTTCTCACGGAAACGGTGCCGGCCTTCTGCTCGCGGCCGCCAAGTACAAGGATATACGGGGCCTTGGACATCTCCGCTTCCCGGATCTTACGGTCGAGAGTCTCGTTGCGCGAATCAACTTCCGTACGAATAAAATTTTCGTCCAGCGCCTGTTTTACCTGCGCGGCATATTCGATCTGCGCTTCTTTAAGAGGAATAATAACCGCCTGCACCGGCGCCAGCCATAGCGGGAACGCCCCGGCATAGTGTTCAGTCAGACAGGCAATAAAACGTTCGACACTCCCCAGTAAAACCCGGTGCAGCATGATCGGTTGTTTTTCTTTACCGTCAGCGTCCACATAGGTAAGATTAAACCGTTTGGGAAGGGCAAAATCGCATTGTATGGTAGCGCACTGCCAGGACCGCTTCAGGGCATCTTTCAATTTTATATCTATTTTCGGACCGTAAAAAGCGCCGTCTCCCTCGTTAATATCATATTTCAATCCCAACTCTTTCAAAGACTCTTCCAATCCTCCGGTAGCCTGCCGCCAGTCATCGTCGGAACCGATGGATTTTTCCGGCCGCGTGCTTAATTCTATGTCCATGGAATCGAATCCAAAAACCTTCATGGTTGAAAAAACAAAATCGATGATCGCGCGTATCTCAGACTTTAACTGCGCCGGCAGGCAAAACACGTGCGCGTCATCCTGGGTAAAACCCCGCACCCGCAGGAGGCCGTGCAAAACCCCGGCTTTTTCATGCCGGTACACCGTGCCCAGCTCAAAGAACCGGACAGGCAATTCCCGGTAACTGCGGATCTTTGATTTATAAATAAGGATATGCCCCGGGCAATTCATTGGCTTGAGCACAAACTCTTTCTCCTCGATTTTAAAAGTGTACATGTTTTCTTTGTAAAAATCATAGTGCCCGGATTTCTGCCAGAGTCCCGCCTGCATGATGTGCGGGGTAATCACCATTTTGTATCCCCGTTTCAGATGCTCTTCCTTTTCGTAGTCCTCGATCAGTTTGCGGACCATCGCGCCCTTGGGGTGATAAAACACCAGCCCCGGCCCGGCTTCGTCCTGATATAAATCGTATAACTCCAGGGCGGGACCAAGCTTACGGTGATCGCGCAGTTTCGCCTGTTCCAAATCGCTCAAATAATCATCCAGTTCCTTTTGACTTTCAAAACAAGTGCCGTATATCCTTTGCAGCATGGGATTGGTTTCGATCCCGTGCCAATACGCCCCGGCAAGCGACAATAATTTAAAAGCCTTGATCTTCCCGGAAGATTCGATATGCGGCCCGCGGCAAAGGTCGACAAAATCACTGCCGGTTTTATATATCGACACGGACTCATCGGGAATCTCGTTTATCAAGGCGGTCTTATATGTCTCTCCCAACCGTCCGAAAAGTTCCAACGCGTCTTTTCTCTTGAGCTCTTCCCGCACAAAAGGTTCGTCCTTACGGATAATCTCGAGCATTTTCTGTTCGATCTTCGCCAAATCATCGTCGGAAAAAGGCTCTTTTTTATCAAAATCATAATAGAACCCGTCTTCAATGGACGGCCCGATAGCCAGATGAACATCCGGCCAGAGTTCTTTAACCGCCATAGCCATGATATGCGAGCATGAATGCCGCAAAACCGACAGTTCCATAGTATCCTTTCCCTGCAAACGGATTTTCCCGCTGCTTAAACGATTGTTTATACCTTAACACTCTCCACTTAAAACTTAACACTAAAATCAATGGGCCCTACAGGAGTTGAACCTGTGACCTTTTCCATGTCAAGGAAACGCTCTAACCAGGCTGAGCTAAGGGCCCGCAATTACAAAATTTACCCTTGAAAGCTATTATCTAATTTGCCGGGGAAGGGAATTGAACCCTTATGTCCTTGCGGACGCGGGATTTTAAGTCCCGTTCGTATGCCAATTTCGACACCCCGGCGGGATTTGCTGTTTTTACTTAGTTCGCATGTTCGCGAGTAAAATCACGCACGAACCCACGAACACAAGACCCCACAGGCGACGAGCGGAATTGAACCGCTGGATAGCTGTTTTGTCCCGTCGCTGTCGTTAAACTCCCGGCGACGGGATCCCGCCCATAGCATTAATCAACGGGGCGGGAGAACCGGTAGTTCCCCTCCGCATGTTAGAGGCGACGAGCGGAATTGAACCGCTGAATAGCTGTTTTGCAGACAGCTGCCTTACCTCTTGGCTACGTCGCCGATCATTCTATGAAAGAGCCTTTTTTACTTCTTTTACAATAGTCGTGACGTCTTCCAAACAGCCCATTCCTGCGGATCCGCAGGCAAGCTGCCCTTTTTTCGGCCCTATGAAATCGTATCCGAACGCTCTCAGCTTCTTTATATTTTCCTGCACCACCTTATTGACGAACATATTATTATTCATCGCCGGACAGATCATGACCGGGGCCCTTGTGGCGCACACCACACAGCTCAACAGATCATCACACACGCCGGAAGAGATCTTCCCGATTATATTCGCGGTCGCCGGAGCGATAAGAACCACGTCCGCCTTTTCCGCAAGAGACACATGCTCTATATCCCGGGACCCGGGTGCGGCAAACAAGCCTTCATACACCCTGTTCCCGGACAACCCCTGAAAAAGCGCGGGCTTAACGAATTCACCGGCTTCCCGGGTCATCACTACCGTAACTTCACATCCGTCTTTTCTTAACTGCCGGATGATCTCACAGGATTTGTATATGGCGATGCTTCCGGTAACGCCAAGGATTATATGTTTATTTTTTTTCATCGCATCCCGCGCGCAACCTTTCAAGAAAAAAACAATCAAAAAGTCTTTGTTTTTTCTTGATCCCGCAATGACTATTGCGGGATTTATACCTTTATACGATACGCCCCTGGCACCATATGGAACCCCGCGGCTTCACAGCCGTGGGCCCCTGAAAACCCGCCGCCGCTTCGCGCCTGCCTCCCGGCAAGGCCGAGGGCCGGCGAGGTCCGCCTTCATGGGCACGGATGACCATCTCGCCGGAGCGCAGCATTCACGCATTTCCGCCACGACTTTGTCGTGGCGAGACCACGCCGGGTTTTATGGCGGACATCTCCGTGTTTACACACGGGTTTTCTGCGCGAAGGCGGATAAAAACAGCGGTTTTGCGCTATTTTTTAACTCTGACCATCCCTTGTCTGATTTCTTCCAAAGCAACTGTTGACGGCTTGGTCCCGGAGTCGGCCAAAACCAGTTTTGGCATACCCTCGGCAATTTCTAACGCCCTGCGCGCAGCCATTACTACCAGTTTATAAACCGATCCCTTGCTCTTATCCAAAAGCTCCTGCAATGAAATATACGCCATACAAACCTCTTCTCTCCTAACCAACTATCCCGGAATTTACATTATCCGGAATTTATTTCTTTCATGACGATTTTTTTAAGGTCCTTCAACGCCCGTTTAAAATCGTCGTTCAACACCGAATAATCATACCGCCGGCTTTCCCTTATTTCGCGGCGGGCCAGCCGGATGCGCTCCTCCACCTCTTTTTCTCTCGTCTGTTTACAACGCTTTCTGATCCTCTCAGGAAGGGTATTTATCGAAGACGGCCTGACAAA
>JAQTZX010000049.1 GCA_028687525.1 Candidatus Omnitrophota bacterium | reverse complement strand
ACGGGTCAATACCGCCAGTTCATTATCCTCGAGAAAAAGCACTTCTTTGGTATAATCGAGCAGCGCCGGGATATCCGATGCAAGGAAATTCTCGTTTTTACCCAACCCCACTACCAGCGGGCTTCCGTTGCGCGCGCCCACCATCTTATCCGGCTCTCGGAGAGACAGAACGCCGATGGCATAGGTTCCTTCGAGCTTAGCCAGCGCTTTTCTTACCGCGTCCTCCAGCATAATCGAATTCTTGTAAAACTTTTCGATCAAATGAACGATAACTTCCGTGTCGGTCTTACTTTTGAATATGTGCCCTTCTTTGATCAGAGTGTCTTTCAATTGGGCATAATTCTCGATTATTCCGTTGTGCACCAGAACGATCTCTTCTTCACAGTCAAAATGAGGATGCGCATTCACCTGATTCGGGGCACCGTGAGTTGCCCACCGGCAATGAGCTAACCCGCGTTTGCCGGACAGGGGTTTGTGCTTAAGCAGCGCTTCCAGTTCCTTTACTTTGCCGGGCAGTTTACGCACCGAGAGAGTATTCTTTTTTTCCAGAAGAATGCACATCCCGGCAGAATCATATCCCCGGTATTCCAAATGCTTAAGCCCGTTCAAAAGTATAGACTGCGTCTGCCGGTCTCCGATGTAACCGATTATCCCGCACACGGTTTATCCCCTTCCAGAAAACATCTGCCCAAGAGATACCTCAAAAAAAAGCGTCCCCAACCGGATTTGAACCGGTGTCGAGAGCTTGAAAAGCTCTTGTCCTGACCAGACTAGACGATGGGGACGTACGTTGTAAACAATTTATCAAATTTATTATTGCCTTTGTAACTCTTTATTTCATGTTCCCGCTTTAACGCTTCACTTCTACTGCTATATTCCTCTTTATAAATCACCTTAAACGGCCCTCTATGCTTTGTTGCGCGTACACTATTCTGATTGTGCCGCCTTAATCGTTTCTCTATATCGCTCACAGCTACCGATATAATGCCATCTCTGTTCATTTTCCAGCACATACACATAATACATCTCGTGTCGAGAGCTTGTCCCGTCGCCATTATTTAACTCCAAGCGACGGGATCCCGCCACCCACCCGTCTAACGCCGGTGGCGGGAAAAAGCTCTTGTCCTGACCAGACTAGACGATGGGGACGTACGTTGTAAACAATTTATCAAATTTACTATTGCCTTTGTAACTCTTTATTTCATGTTCCCGCTTTAACGCTTCACTTCTACTGCCATACACCTCTTTATAAACTACCTTAAATGGCCCTCTATGCTTTGTTGCGCGTACACTATTCTGATTGTGCCGCCTTAATCGTTTCTCGATATCCTCACAACTACCGGTGCCTCTGTTGCCGAATTATTCTTCTTCCGCAATCACCGAGGCAACACATGAAACGCAATCCTTATTCTGGAGCTTGATCAACCGGACTCCTTGTGTTGACCTGCCCGACGTGCGGATATCCTTAACGGCGCATCGCAGGAACATCCCATTCTCCGTGATTACCATCAACTCATCTTTATCGTTGACCGTTTTCAGGCTCACAGCAGCGCCGTTTTTATCCGTAACTTTGACATTTATAATACCTTTACCGCCCCGGTTGGTCAAGCGATATTCTTCAGCCGCCGTTCGCTTGGCAAAGCCAAGTTCATTCACGGTCAAAATGGTGGAATCCTTCTGGATAATCACCATCGCGATAACTTCATCCTTCTTCCCGAGCGAAATACCGCGGACGCCGCGCGCCGCCCTTCCCATTTCGCGCACATGCGATTCGGAAAACCGGATCGACTGTCCAAGCCGTGTGCCGATAAGCACTTCTTGTTTCCCGTCAGTCAGCTCAACTCCGATCAACGCGTCTTTATCTTCGAGCGTGATACCGATAATACCGCCTTTACGCGGATTGCTATAGGCATCCAGGCTGGTCTTTTTTATAAGGCCGAGCTTGGTAACCATGACTAAGTATTTATCGGGAGCGAATTCCCGGATGGGAATAGTAGAACTGATCTTTTCATCCGTCCCCACGTTGAGAAGATTGACAATGGATTTCCCTTTGGACGTGCGCCCGGACTGCGGGATCTCGTACACCTTCAACCAGTACACCTGCCCTTTGTCGGTAAAGATCAAAAGGAAATCCTTGGTTGAGGCAACAAAGAGATGTTCAATGAAATCCTCTTCCTTCACCTCGGCTCCGGAGGCTCCCGTGCCGCCGCGCTTCTGTTTACGGTAGGCGCTCACCGGCAGACGTTTGATATATCCATTGTGGCTGATAGTGACAACCACATCTTCCTCGGCGATCAGATCCTCGACTTCCAGTTCTTCGACTTCACCGACGATCTCCGTCCTGCGCTCGTCGCCGTATTTCTTTTTCACCTCTTCAAGCTCATCCTTTATGATGGCCTCGATTTTTTTCTCCGAGGCAAGGATCGCCCGGCACAACTCTATTTTCTTGAGCAGCTCCATATACTCGGCTTCTATCTTATCCCGCTCCAGGCCGGTCAAACGCTGCAGCTGCATCTCCAGAATCGCCTGTGCCTGTATACCGGAAAGCCCGAATTCTTTTATCAATTCCGTCTTAGCCGTCTCCGTATTCTTGGAATTTTTTATGATTTTAATGATCCGGTCGATATATTTAAGAGCGATCTTTAATCCTTCCAGGATGTGCGCCCGTTTCAGCGCCTTATCCAGATCAAACTGCGTCCTGCGGCGGATTATCACTTTACGATGGTCGATATAATAACCGACGACCTGGCACAGATTCAAGACCCGCGGCCTGTTTTCCACCAACGCAAGCATGATGATCCCGAAGGTGGTCTCAAGCTGTGTATGTTTAAAAAGCTGGTTCAGGATTATCTGCGGCTCGACATCCCGTTTTAACTCTACAACGATGCGCATACCGTCTTTATCGGACTCGTCGCGTATGTCGGAAATCCCTTCGATCTTTTTATCTTCAACCAGTCCGGCGATCACTTCGATAACACCGGCTTTCTGGACTTGATACGGAATCTCGGTTATTACAATCAAGTCTTTGCCGTTTTTCTGATGTTCTATGTTCGCGCGCGCGCGGACGGTAAGCTTTCCCCTGCCGGTCTGATATGCGGATTTTATCCCCTCTTTCCCGCAGATGATCCCTCCGGTGGGAAAATCCGGCCCCTTGATATACCGCATCAATTCCTTGGGTTCGGCTGTGGGATGATCGAGAAAATAAATTACTGCGTCCGCGACCTCGTTCAGGTTATGCGGGGGGATATTCGTTGCCATGCCTACCGCGATACCGCTTGAGCCGTTGACCAAAAGGTTCGGCAGCACCGCGGGCAGCAAGAGCGGTTCTTTCAAAGAGGCGTCGAAGTTCGGCCCGAAGTTAACGGTTTCTTTCTCGATATCCTTCAACATCTCATCGGCAATACCGGTTAAGCGCGCCTCGGTATAACGCATAGCCGCCGCCGAATCCCCGTCAACCGAACCGAAATTCCCCTGTCCGTCAACCAGCGGATAGCGCATGGAAAACTCCTGCGCCAAACGCACCAGAGTGTCATACACCGCAACATCCCCGTGAGGATGATATTTACCCAATACCTCTCCGACAATACGGGCGCACTTCTTATGCGGTTTACCATATTCAAGATTTAGCTCCTGCATGGCGTACAAAATACGGCGGTGCACCGGCTTCAGGCCGTCGCGCACATCCGGCAGGGCCCTGCCTACAATAACGCTCATCGCATAATTCAGGTATGCATCCTTTACTTCTTCTTCAATATAAACCGGGACGATATTTTCGTTTCGCGTATACATATTGACTGCTCCGATATGTTTAGCCTAAATTCCAGGCTCATTGATGCGGTTAAATATCCAGATTTTTAACCTTATGCGCATTTACTTCAATGAATTCCCTCCGCGGCTCCACCTGATCACCCATCAACATCGTAAACATCCGGTCTGTCTCGGCCGCGTCTTCAAGGGTTACTTTTAACATAGTGCGTTTCTCGGGATTCATAGTAGTTTCCCACAACTGCTGGGGATTCATTTCTCCCAAACCTTTGTATCTTTGAATGTGCATCCCCTTAGTCGCCTGCTCTTTAATATAAATCAAAACATCTTTTAAAGCAAGAAAATCATGCTGTTCTTTCTCATCGTTTACCCTGTATAAAGGCTTTACTTTCTTTGAGACTTCATTTACAGGGATTTTATTTAAAATTGCGATCAGCTCCTGGCTATACGTCTCGATATCCAACTCGGTCTTTTCTATTTTAACAACAATATTTTCAATATCTTGCGCTTCAAAAATCTCAAGGATATCGCCTTCGGCTTCTCCAGTCTCTTTATCCGCGAGTTCGGCCAACTCTTTATCAGAATAAACGAAATGGGTCTTACCATCCACTTTTACCCTATAAATCGGCATTTTTTTGGTCTTTTGGTGTCTAAGACTGATGTATTCTGCAAAATTAACTCCCCTTTTCTCTAAGTTCTTTCCGGTCTTTTCTATCTCCACTAATAAACTTAAAACATCTTTAAATTGGTTATCCGTAAAGACTTCCTTATTCTTTAACCGGGAAAGGTGTTGATTTTCCCTCCCCAATTCCAAAAGCATAGCATCCAGCTGTTGCTCGGTCTGAATGTACTCTTCACGGCTCCCCCGTTTTATCTTATAAAGCGGCGGCTGCGCGATATACACATACCCTTCTTCTACCAGCTTCTGCATCTGGCGGTAAAAAAGAGTGAGCAGCAAAGTACGAATATGCGAACCATCGACATCCGCATCCGCCATGAGCACTATTTTGTGATACCTAAGTTTGGTAATATCGAATTCCTCTCCCACCCCGGTTCCTAAAGCGGTGATGATCGTACGAATCTCGTCGTTCGAAAGGATTTTGTCAAGGCGCGATTTTTCCACGTTCAATATCTTTCCCTTGATCGGCAATATAGCCTGGAACCTTCTGTCCCGTCCTTGTTTGGCCGAGCCGCCTGCGGAATCTCCCTCGACGATGTACATTTCGCAGAGCACGGGGTCGCGTTCCGAACAATCGGCTAATTTTCCCGGAAGGCCGCCGGATTCCAGCGCGCCTTTTCTGCGCGTTAATTCCCTGGCTTTTCTCGCCGCCTCGCGCGCGCGCGAAGACAGGATAACTTTATCCACAACTTTATTCGCGATCGAAGGATTCTCTTCAAAAAAACTACCGATGGCGTCGAATACCGCCGAAGCGGTCAAACCTTCCACCTCGGAATTTCCCAGCTTGGTTTTAGTCTGTCCCTCAAACTGCGGATTGGGTATTTTCACAGAGATGACCGCGGTCAACCCCTCGCGGGCATCTTCACCGGCAATACTCAAATCATCCTTCAACAGGTTCTTTGACTTTGCATACTGGTTGATGGCGCGGGTCAGCGCGGATTTGAACCCGGAAAGATGCGTCCCTCCCTCCAACGTATTGATGTTATTGGCAAAAGAATAAAGGTTCTCCGCGTATCCGTCGGTATACTGGAGCGCGACTTCCAGCTTAACTCCTTCTTTTTCTTTTTCAAAATAAATTATCTTATGCAACGGGGTTTTATTTTTGTTCAAATACTCCGCAAAAGAAACGATCCCGCCGCTGAATTTAAAAACCGCTTCCTTATCGCTGCGTTCGTCTTTAAGGCCGACCTCCAGCCCCTTGTTTAAAAAAGCCAATTCCCTAAGCCGGTTGCTAAGTATGTCGTACGAATAATCGATACTTTTAAAAATGGTTTTGTCGGTTTTAAAAGTTACCTTGGTCCCGGTGGATTTTGTTTTGCCGATGATGGCGAGCTTGGAAGCGGTCCTTCCCCGTTCATACCGCTGGTGATAAATCTTCCCGTCGCGTTTCACCTCCACTTCCAGCCATTCGGAAAGTGCGTTGACCACACTGACCCCCACGCCGTGCAAACCGCCGGAAACTTTATACGCTTCATGGTCGAATTTTCCGCCGGCATGCAGGGTTGTCAATACCACTTCCACCGCCGGTTTCTTTTCGGTTTTGTGAATATCAACCGGGATGCCGCGGCCGTTATCCGCCACGCTTACGCTGTTATCGGCATGAACCACGACTTCGATCTTATCACAATGGCCGCCCAGCGCCTCATCAACGGAATTATCCACGACCTCATATACCAGATGGTGCAACCCGCGCTGGTAAGTATCCCCTATATACATCGCCGGCCTTCGCCGTACCGCTTCTATCCCTTCTAAAACCTGAATGGTCGTCGCGTCATACGCCTTTTTTTCCTGAACACCCTCATTCTTATCGGTCATATACTTTTCTCCTTATATTTCACGCCGTTTCGCGCATACGCGGCTTATCACACAAATCCCCGAGACTGAAACGTATCTCTTTGACCGCCGGAGATACGCTGCGCACGGCTGCCAGCACTTTTTCTTTTTTTATATTAAAATAATACATCCAGCTTGATGAGCTCACCCTTATTCCCAGCGTTCCGTTGCGGAAATATCCGAACCTCACCTGCTCCTGTTCCTTCCGGGTAAAAACTTTCTTCAATAATTCCTCGGGGCTGCCCCGGGGAAATTCGTTCTTTTGACTCTTTGCCTCAAGCCGGGAAAGCAGGGATTCAACGGTACCTTTTATTTGTTCCATTATTATCCAATGCGCATGGGCAAAACGATGTATATATACCCTTCAGTGCGGATTACCCCCGGCTTTTCGCTTCCCGAAACCTCGAATTCCACCTCATCGTGCGCAAGGTTCTTCAAAACGTCGATCAAATAGCCGGGATTGAACCCAATTGCCATTTCCTTGCCCGAATATTTTACCGGCAGTTCTTCACGCGATTCCCCAACATCGGGAGTGGACTTGGATACCATGGCCTTGTCTTTCAAAACCTCCAGTTTGACCGCCTGATAATCGGGCGTGGAAAGTAAAGAAGCCCTCTTAATAGCCAGCAGGAATTGTTCCCGGCCTATTTTTATCATGTTATCGGACACCGGCGGAATCACCTGTTGATAATCGGGAAATTCTCCTTCGATCAAACGGGAAATGATCACCACTTTGCCAAAATCGAATAAAAGCTGATTGGCCCCCACAATTAAAGATACTTCGCCTTCTTCCTGTAAATTACGGTTTAATTCCTGGATGGTCTTAATGGGAACGATAATGCGCGTTTCTTTGTTGCTATCCTGTTTCAGTTTCCGTTCCGCTATAGCCAAACGCTTCCCGTCAGTGGCAACAAGAGTGATATCGTTTTTATTGATCTTAAAAAGAATGCCGTTAAGAATATACCGGGTTTCATCAAGGGATACTGCGAAGGAGGTCAAGTTAAGCATTTCTTTAAGCACAGGCTGGTCCAATTTGATCGCCTCTTTATCCTTGAATTCCGGAAGTCTCGGAAACTCCTCTCCCGGTAAACCAATAATTTTAAACTGGCACGAGGAATTTTCAATAGTAATCATGTTGTTTTTCTTTGTGGTTACTTCAACCTCTCCCTCCGATAATTCTCTGACTATGCTGCTGAATCTTTTTGCGGGAACCGTTATCACGCCTTGTTCAAGGGTATTCACAGGAATTACACAGGTTATCCCTATATTAAGATCGGTTGAAGTCATACGCAGTGTATCTTGCTGTGCTTCAAGTAAAATATTGGAAAGTATTGGCAATGTTGCTTTTGTTGAAATAATATTCTGGATAATATCGATTCCTTTGATCAAAATTTCCTTTTGGGCTTTAAACCTCATACCTACCCCCTTTTATTATTAATACTTAATATTTTTAAAAAACTTAAATAGTCAAAGTAATAATAAGCTGTCGGAAAATCTGTTAACAAAAACAAAACCCTCTGATTCTACAAAAGATATAAGGAGAACAACCTCTGGATAAGATATTAATTTATTGTTGAATGATCTGGATGATCCTGTTAATCTTATCTTTAAGTGTTTCATCCCGATTTAACTCTGTTTTAATTTTATTGTATGAATGTAAAACCGTAG
>JAQTZX010000048.1 GCA_028687525.1 Candidatus Omnitrophota bacterium | reverse complement strand
CACCCGGGCTGTTGCTTTTACCATCCCGGCATACGCGAGTATTTTATTCCTGGTTACTTCCAGAATCAAACAATCCCCCGGCTTAACCGGCTTCGAAAATCTTATTTCGACTTTGCCTAAAAAATAGTCCGGTCTCTTTGCCGCGATATCGGGTTTCAACACCGAAAACAACAGAATACTCGCCTGCGCCATGGCTTCGATAATGATAACCCCCGGTAAAACGGGATTATCCGGAAAATGCCCCTCGAAAAAATAATCGTTGATAGTGACGTTCTTGAGGCAGGTTATCCTGCCGTTTTCTTCATCCACGTCAAGCACCCTGTCTATGAAAAGGAACGGGTACCTTTGAGGAAGAATATCCCGGATTTTCCGTATATCCCAATTTCTTTGCACAGGCTTTTTATACTTTTTTGGCGATAAGATCGTACACATTGCCGAGAGACCGTATCTTCGGAATATCCGCTTCCGAAATGACCAATTTCAATTTCTTCTCTATGCAAGCGACAATCTCCAAAGCTTTCATGCTGTCAACTCCCAGGTCTTCGGTAAATCTGGCGTCTTCGGTCAGGTCTTTTTCCGGGACTTCCGCGATCTCCGCCACCAGCTTTTTAACTTCTTTCTTAATGTCCTCCAGGTTTTTTTTCGCCATGCGCGCGCTCCTTTCAGGGTAAACGTCCGGTATGTACCGGCGTCAGGTTGTTTTTGCGGCCGCGGCTCTGCGGCCGTCTCATTGATGTAAACTATGGCTGGTATTTCTTAAGCACCAGGCATGAATTATTCCCCCCAAAGGCAAAACCGTTGTTCAAAGCTATGTCCACTTTCTGTTCTCTCGCTTTATTAGGCACACAATCTATATCACACTCCGGATCCGGAGTCTCGAAATTAATCGTGGGCGGGATCGTATCGTTCTTGACCGTCAGGCAGCATGAGATCGCCTCAATCGCGGATGCCGCGCCCATGCAATGGCCGAGCATCGATTTCAGTGAAGTTACGGGAACTTCACTGTACCGTTCTCTTAACACGTTCTTTATAGCCCGGCATTCGGTTTTATCATTCATCGGGGTCCCTGTGCCGTGCGCGCAGATGTAATCCACATCTTCATACGTTATACCGGATTCCGCGAGGGCTTTTTCGATGGCATGAGTGATGCCGGATACGTCGGGAGCCGTGGCATGATACGCGTCGCAAGAAAGCCCGTAGCCTAAAATTTCCGCGTAGACCGGGGCTTTTCTCGCCAAAGCCGAATCCAGCCTTTCCAAAACCAGCATGCCGGCACCCTCACCCACCATCATGCCTTTTCTGTTTTTATCGAAAGGACGGCATTTATCCGCAGACATGGCGTATAAACTCTGGAATCCGACGTACGAAACATAAAAAAAAGCGTCAACCCCGCCGGCCAGCACGTAATCCAGTTCTCCGGACTTAATCAGGTCAAACCCGTAACCGATGGCGTAGTTCCCGGCCGCGCAGGCGGTGGGAAACAAATAATTCTGCCCGCCGATCTTGTTGCTGATGGCGATATTATTCGAAATATTATTCGCGGCGGACTGCATGATCCTTCTCCGGTCTATATCCTTGAGCCCCTGTTTTACCCATGAAAATAAAAGTTCTTCAAGCGGTTTCTCCCCCATGGTTGTGCCCGCCATGACTCCCGTCCTGTTCCCGCTCAAGTTTTTCTGCGGCAACCCGGAATCTTTCACTGCCAGCATGGAAGCGGCTATGGCCAACTGCGAAGCCCTGCCTAAAAACTTCGCTTTTCTTTTTTGGACAAAATCATCGGGATTGAACTTTTTTACCTCCCCCCCTTTACGGCATTTGAATCCCGCGGTGTCAAAAGCGGTAATCCTGCTTATCCCGGTTTTACCCTTGAGCGCGGCATCCCAGAATTTCTTCCAGCCGATGCCGATAGACGAAACCACGCCCAAACCTGTCACTACCACGCGAGTATTGTCCATAATCGCACCTGATTCCTTATATTAGCCTGCTTAATACACAGGCCGCGTTGTTGCCCCCGGGGCCGAAGTTGTTTATCAATATGTTGCCCGGCCGTTTTATTCTCGCCTCGTTTACCACATAATCCAGGTCGCAGGCGGGATCCGGTTCTTTATAATTTATGGTGGGCGGGATAAAACACTCTTCCAAAGCTCCCACGGAAGCGATAATCTGCAAAACCCCGGAAGCGCTCATTGCCTCTCCGATCATGGACTTTATGGAACTTACCGGAGTCGACCGGGCATTTTCTCCCAGGACTTCCTTTATTATCATCGTTTCCAGCCTGTCCTGCTGTTCTACCGAGTTTGCGGAAGCGCATATATAATCGATTTCATCGTTCCCGATACCGGATTTTTTCAAAGCCTCGAGTATCGACCGTTTTAATCCATCGGCGTGAGGATTATATTTCCCGCTGCGGAACGGATCGAACAAATTACCGATGCCTTTTACTTCCGCGTACACCTTTGCCCCGCGGGATGCGGCATACTCCGCATCTTCTATTACCACCACTCCGGAGCCTTCCCCTAATATGATGCCGTTCCTTCGTTTATCAAAGGGACAGGAAATTTCTTCGCCTTTTATCCCGGCAAGAAAGTCCAATTTAAGGAATCCCACGTAACTCTGGAAAAACAACGCTTCCACGCCCGCGACCAATACCGCTTTAGCCCTTCCCAATTTTATAAAATCCACCGCGTATTTCAGGGCATCGATACCGGCGGTGTAACCGGTAGAGACAGTCGCATTAAATCCTTTTATCTTAAACCATATGGAAAGCTGGCTTGAAGGAGAATTAATGGTAGTGGAAGGGAATCTCGCCGGATTTACATGTTTAGGTCCGTCGACTTCGGCGTCTCTCGTGAATTCGGCGATATTGAATACAACCGATAACGTGGTAGCGGTGACCACGCCGATGTCATAGGTATTATCTTCGGTTATCGCAAGGCCCGCGTCACCTATCGCCAATTTGGCCGCCGAACACAGAAGTTTGGTGCTCCGGTCCATATTTCGCAACCCTTTTGCCCCCATGAACTCTTCCGCGTTGAAATCAGGGACTTCTCCCGCGTGGCGGGCCTTGAAAAATCCCGGGTCAAAAACCGTGATCGGGCGTATGCCGGACGTGCCTTCTTTCAAAGCTTTCCAGTATGCGTCCTTGCCGATACCGTTGGGAGCGATGACTCCCACTCCCGTTATCACTATCCGTTTATTATCTGTTCCCTGCAATCTAAACCTCCCCCGATTCCACGGGATTATCAGAACGTCTCTCCTCTATGCCATTGACAGACCGCCGTCTATCACGATCGTTTCTCCGGTGATATACCCGGATTCATCGCTTACGAGAAACTTCACCGCCTTTGCCACCTCTTCCGCTTTGCCGAACCTCCCCAGAGGAATATATTCAAGCATCTTGTTCTTAAAAGATTCCTGCAATCCCCCGGTCATATCGGTATCGATGAACCCGGCGGCAACGGCATTTACCCGGATATTATAGCCGCCGGTCTCTTTCGCCAATGCCTTGGTAAACCCGATAATGCCCGCTTTCGCGGCGGAATAATTCGACTGCCGCGGCAAACCGATAACTCCGCTTACCGAACTGATATTCACTATCCGGCCGCTTTTCTGTTTCATTAAACCGATTATCGCGGCACGGGTCAGATTGAACACGCCTCCCAGGTCGACATCGATAACTTCCTGCCAATCGGATTTTTCCATGAACATCAAAGCCTTATCCCGTATTATACCGGCGTTATTGACCACCACATCCAACCCGCCGAAATATTTCCGGGTCCGATCCACCCATTCCGCCACCGCCTCAAAATCTTTAATATCCACCCGGGATGCCTTTACTTTCACCCCCGAAGACTGCAATTCCCTGACCAGACTGCGCGCCTCCGAGGCGCTGTGCAGATAATTAAAAGCGATATTCGCCCCTTCACGGGCAAGCTCCAGGGCTATCGCCCTTCCTATACCGCGGCTTCCGCCGCTTATAATAGCGGTTTTATTCTTTATCGGCATGCAGGTTTTTCTTTATAATATCCAGGAACTGGCTCCTGTCGAACGGTTTAAACAAATAATCCGCCACTTTTAATTTCAGGGCGTTCTTGTATTTCTCTTCGTCTGCATATCCGGTAATAAGCACTTCCGGGATATTTTTTCTTTCAAGGCCGTCCCGGAGCCTGCGGATTTCCTCGATAGTCTCTATCCCATCCATCCCCGGCATACGCACGTCGCAGACGATCAAATCGAATTCCGACTTTTTATACTCGGCGATCGCGTCTTTCCCGCAGGCGGCGACCACCGCGGTATATCCCTCCTTGGCAAGCATTTTCTGAAGGCTTTTAGTGACCAACCCCTCATCGTCGATAATAAGTATATTTTTAGCCATTACTCCACCCCCTTATCAGAGCGCCGTTTTTAACGCGTTTTCCTTTAACTTCGGGACCTTTATTTTAAAAACCGTACCCTTTCCGGTTTCAGACTGCACGGTAATCAGGCCGTTGTGTTTCTCGATAATAGACTGGCAGATTGAAAGACCAAGGCCCAGGCCTTTGCCCACTTCTTTTGTGGTGAAAAAAGGGTCGAAAACTTTTGTGATTATCTCTTTGGGAATTCCCCCGCCGTCATCTTTGATGCGGATAATGACCCAATCCTCCGGATCGGAAACGGCAATATGGATCATGCCGTTTTCTCTTGCCTGTTTTATGGCATCCCGTCCGTTTAAGATTATATTTGTGATCACCTGTTCAAGTTCGTTCTGGTTCCCCATCACCGTAAATTTGCCGTCTTTAACCTCCACGGTTACCTTTATATTCTCCTGTTCCAATTGATACCTTAAAAAGGCGACTGCTTTTTCCACCACGGTTGCCGCGTTGACTTCCTTGACTTCCGCGGTTTCCGCCGACACCAGCGGTTTCTTGGCGTAAGTCATCAGTTTTTGCACGATAGTCCGGCAGCGTTTGGTCGCTTCCTCTATGAGCTTAAGCGATTCCTGGGTGTCGGCATCCATCGTGCTGTCGGTTTCCAGCAGCATCTGAACATTGGTCAAAATCGCGCACAGCGGGTTGTTTATTTCATGCGCCACTCCTCCAGCCAATGTGCCGATTGTGGCTAACTTTTCCACTTGAATAAGCTGCCGCTGTACCTCCAGGAGCTCCGTAGTTCTTTGTTTGACCTTATCTTCTATATTTTCATATAATAAGGCATTTTCAACCGCCAGGGCGGACTGGTTCGCAAGGACGGAAAAAACATCAAAATCTTCGGAAGTATACATCCTTCCGGAACGTTTTTCTCCAAGGACAAAAAATCCGATCATCTTGTTTTCCAAAATACCCGGGACAACAAACGAAGCATCTAAAACCTGGATTTCCCGGTTTAATTCTTCGGGGCTCCGGACAAATGAAACACCGCGAATTCCCCGCTTAATCTCTTCATACAATAACGGTTCCTTCCGGCTTTCCAGCCATTCTACCAATGCCGATCTCTCATCAATTACCGGAGGCTGTTCTTCCGTCAAATTACGGCCGGCCATTAACTTGTATTGCTTTTTGGACGGATCAAATAAATAAATCGCCGAATGAGAAATCCCCACCGTGTCCGTGATAACATCTATGATCAAATTCAGCAATTTTTCAAGATTAAGGATCCTGGTCATTTCCTTAACGGTCTTTCTCAAAGCTTCCTGATAGCGGTGTTGTTCGCGTAAAAGTATCGCTTCCGCTCTTTTCTGAAGGAAAATATATATAAAAGGCCCTCCGGTCGCCAGGATTGCCATCGAAATAAGCGGAGCGGTCCACCAATTTACACCCAGCAAACCGATAAGCCGCTCTTTACAGCAAAATGCCAGGAAAAACGGTAATCCCATGACCAGGCTGTATACCGCGGCAAAAATCCCCGTGCGGGTGATGGTAACCTTGATATCCATAAGGCGGTACCGGATAATAGCATATGCCAGGACCACGACATGAACGGAAACAAGTATATTGCCCGCAGGCAATAACCGTATGTTATACCAGAGCGGATAATTAGTCGCGCCTCCGAGAAAACCTATGGCGGAAGCTATCAACACATACTTTATCTGATTCCGTTCGTATTCCATTCCGTCCGGTTTTATGTATGCTTTAAACATCGAATAACAGGCACAGATGACATTGGCAAAGAAAAAAACCAGGAACAGGAAATAGATACCGCCGGCATCCGGCCAGTAACGGAAAGACATTTTCGGGCTTAATCCGCTTATAAACAGGCGGGTAAAAGTAAGGGGGATAAATAATACGGCAATACAATAGCCGCCCAAGAGAACCTTCGATTTCTTTTCTTGCAGGTTTAAAAGACTGAAGACAAAATTCAGGAAGAAAATCGGGATAAAAACAGCGCCTATGGACAATAAACGGATCCATCCGAAAGCGCTTGTATAATCATCGGATATCTGCCACAGAAAATAGCTGTAACTCCACACCGCCAAAGAAAGGCTTAATAATCCGTAGCTTTTATTAACCTGGCCCCGGGGATTCTTAAGATAGACGAACATACCCATGAAGCTGCTTACGAGCCCGTTAATCAGTCCGCTGATGGCATAAAAGTTCATTTTTCGCTTACCGACAGATTAGCTTGGTTTGCAAAAGCGCGCACAATCTTTATATTTTTAGCCCCCGCGTCATCAAGGAACCGGAACAACTCCTCTTCCGGGAAAAAATTATATATGCCGGCGTTTTCTTTCTGTTTTATTCTCCCCGCCGCGCTTAACAACTTTCTGGCCTCATCTATTTCTTCCGGCTCTTCAGCCTGGTCCGCGAAATTGCTGTATATCAGGGACAAATCCGCGTAAGGTTTCATCGAACTCACTACGATTTTTCCTCCCGGCTTCATAACCCTGAATAATTCACTCACGGTAAAACCGGGATCTTTAACGTATGAGATAACCAGATTACAGCATATTTTATCAAATGTATTGCCGGCGAAAGGCAACGGGGACTCCAAATCGGCCGGCAAGTATTTATAATCGATTATTCTGTATCTTTCCCGGATACATAATTCCCGGTATATCCTCCTAAGCATATTCAGATGTTTGAATGACGCTTCTTTCAGGTTGTTCTCCGCAAAATCCAGTCCGAGATAATTAACAACGGTGAACTTTTCAAAATCAATCCTCTCCTTGAAAATTTTTTCGATGAGTGATTCCAGCATCCATGCCCCGAAGTGCCCGTTACCGCATCCCGCATCCAGTACGTATTCCCCCTGCCTAATATCCATGGACTCATATATAAGTTTCAGGAAATCCCGGTAATCCCGGGATTTATTGATCAAGACGAATTTATTCAAATACTTTTCCCAGAACGCCTTTTCTCCTTCGAGATTTTTCTGCAGGAGGTTTTTAAGCCTTTCCTCTTCGATTTTCCATTGCCCGCTCATTTCATCCTGTGAAGGCACAACGACTTCTCCGGGGGTGAAATCCATATGAACGAGATATTTTTTCGTGAAGATGACCGTCTGCTGGAGCGCAAAAAAGGCCATCTCCGGATTTTCGTTCAACTGATGCATAGCATTGGGGATGACCACAAATTCCTTGCCGGTGCTTGGAGATAAATCGAGGGTCTCCCGGACATCGATAAGATTCACCCAGGGGTCTTTTTCCGCCGCAATCAGGACAATGGGAATATCCACTTTTCTTATGTCCTCCCGGGTCGTTTCCAGATCGTGGTACTTATTCCTTATGGCGGAGAGGGCAAAATTTATGCTTACCTCGAATCCCATGATATCGTCTATGGTTTTCCCCTTATACCCGTTATCCAGTATCTCACCGATAACATCCTGGTGATATATGGTTTTTAGAGCGCTCCGGATATCCACGATACCCACCAAACCAAGCAGAAATCTTATGCGTTTATCCTGGGAAGCGGCCTTGATCGCCGTTCTTACTGCCAGGCTTGATCCGACAATACCCATAGTGCCGGCATTGAACTTCTTTTCCGCGAAATCCAGAGTGGAAAGAATGTCGTTTTTCATCTTTTCAAAATCGGCATCAATCATATCGCCTTCACTTTCGCCGACATGACAAGTGGAATCGTACCTGATAACGTTAAAACCGTTCTTAACCAGAAAATAGGATACCTTGAGAGAATCTTTTTTCGTCTCTCCGTATGCCGGCGGGATAATAATCAGGCCGTTTTCAGGCCGGCAATCCGTATAATCGTAAAACCCGGTGATTTTCCTGTTCTCCCGGTTAGCGTACGTTATTATTTCGCTGGTTATTCCCATTTTACCCCGTTTCTCGAATATTTAAAAAGCGGCCGCGTTAGTGTTGACCGTTTCTTTCACTTTTTCTATCAATGCGGCATCCGGAATCTTATCCCCCCAATAAAAATCGGCGGTCTCAAAACCGAG
>JAQTZX010000047.1 GCA_028687525.1 Candidatus Omnitrophota bacterium | reverse complement strand
AGAGACCGCGGTCAGGGAAGCCCGGCGGCTGCTCATTCCGGTTATCGGTTTTATCGATACGAATTCCGATCCCGGCCTGGTTGATTTTCCCATCCCGGGCAATGACGACGCGACAAAATCAATCCGTATCGTAGCCGGCCTTATCGCCGAGAGTATCATCGAAGGCAGGAATAAATTCCTTTCTTATCTGACCCATGAAGGGGCGATCGTTAAGGATCAGAAAAAAAGTGATGATGCCGCGCTGGTTTTACCGGAAGAAGAAGTCAGGATCAAAGAGATAGAGGAGATAGTGGAAAAGACCGAGCCTCCCGGTGAAGATTCAAAGACCGCGCGGAAGGGGCGTACGGGTGGTCCGGTACGCAAGAAGACAGGTTTATAATAATTCAGGAAGGAGTAATAAAGAGATGGTTGTTTCGGTAGATATGATCAAGGAATTACGCAGGGTGAGTTCGGCGAGCATCGGCGATTGCCAGAAGGCTTTGACGGAGGCTGAAGGTGATTTTGATAAAGCAATTCAATTATTGCGCAAGCGGGGTCTGGAGATTGCCGCAAAGAGACAGGGCAGTACGGCAAAAGAAGGCCGGGTGGAAGCCTATCTGCACATGGGCAATAAAATAGGCGTTTTGGTGGAAGTCTCCAGCGAGACGGATTTCGTGGCGCGCAATGATGATTTTATACAGTTTACCAAAGATGTCGCCATGCAGGTAGCGGCTTGTGACCCGTCGTATATAAATACCGGGGAAGTCCCGGCTGAAGTCCTGGAAACCGCTAAGGATAAAGAACAGTTTCTGAAGGCGAATTGTCTCCTGGAACAGCCGTTCATAAAAGATCCCGGCTTGAGCATTAAGGATCTCTTGGGCGGTTTGGTCGCGAAATACAAGGAAAATATCGTCATCCGGCGATTTGTCCGCTATAAGATCGGTGGCTGATGCCTGAACCCGTTTATAAAAGAATAGTCCTTAAATTAAGCGGAGAGGCCCTGCAGGGGGATAAAAACCACGGGATCGCTCATGAAATTCTTCTTTCAATAGCCCATCAGGTACGGGAGATCAGGGAATTAGGCGTAGATGCGGCTATAGTGTTAGGCGGAGGCAATATCCTCAGGGGGCAGGAAAATACCGCTTCTTTAGGCCTGGACCTGGACAGGTCGGTCGCGGATTATATGGGGATGCTGGCCACGGTTATAAACGGCCTGGCTCTTCAGGACGTTTTAGAGAAGATCGGTATCCCTACCCGGGTAATGACTGCCATCGAGATACAGCGGATCGCGGAACCATATATACGCAGGAAGGCGATACGCCATCTTGAAAAAGGCAGGGTGGTTATTTTTGTGGCCGGGACGGGCAATCCGTTTTTTACCACCGATACCGCGGCGGCCCTTCGTGCGGTAGAGATCAACGCGCAGGCGCTTTTAAAAGCTACCAAGGTGGACGGGGTGTATAGCGCTGATCCGGTTAAAGTCAGAGAAGCCCGGAAATTCGAAACTATAAAATACATAGAAGTATTGCAGCAGGACCTCCGGTTTATGGACGCGACTGCGGTAAGCCTGTGCATGGATAATAAACTGCCTATTGTCGTTTTTAATCTCACGCGGGAGGGGAATATTAAACGTCTTCTTCTGGGGGAAAAAATAGGTACGTTTATCAACTGATTTTTATTCAAAAGAGAGGTGCCTATGACGGTCAGGGAAGTGTTGCATACAACAGAGGATAAATTGAAAAAGACTATGGATTTTCTTCTGCGGGAATTTTCCGAGATTCGTACCGGCAGGGCGAGCCCGCATCTGGTGGAAGGTATGCATGTTGATTATTACGGTACGCCGACAATCTTAAAGCAGTTGGCGTCGATATCCGTTCCCGACGCGCATATGCTTATGATACAGCCTTGGGATCCCAAAGTCATTCCCGAGATCGAAAAAACCATTTTGAAGTCGAACTTGGGGATCACCCCGTTCAATGACGGTAAAGTTGTAAAATTGCCTGTCCCGCAGTTATCCAAGGAACGGCGTCTTGAACTTACCAAAGTGGTGAATAAGATATCCGAAGAAGCCAAGATATCGGTCAGGACCATCCGCCGCGATTCGAAAGAGCTTATGGAAAAACTCGAGAAGGACAAGGTGATCTCCGAGGATGATAAATTCAAAGCCATTGAAGAACTGCAGAAACTTGTCGATAAATATTCCGCAAAAATAGAAGAAATCCTTAAAAACAAAGACAAAGAGATCCTTGAATTTTAAGTAGTATCCCGGGATAAACGGATTTTTCGTTCTTTTTAATAATTGATCACCAACAGCATGGTGAAGAACCTTCTTAAGCAGTTTGATCAAAAGATCCAAGACGCAAGGCGCCTGCGGAAGTGACTGCGGAGCACCCAAACCATAAGGATAGTTTGGCAGGCGTACGATATGTGTACGCCGCACAATGGAACGACACACGCAACGCAGCAGATTGGGCCTGCCGGCCGGCAGGCTTTTTCAACAGACTGCTAAGTACTGATTACTCAATTCGGGCCTCTAGCTCATCTGGTAGAGCACCACCCTTTTAAGGTGGCTGTGCCGCGTTCGAGTCGCGGGAGGCTCATAAATTTTGTTTATAGTCAACAGTTCCCCGTTGACAGGAAAGTAACTGGTGAACGGCCGGTTTTTAACATTTGTCTGCCGAAGGCAGACAAAGAATATGGGATAACGGGAAAGCTGTTAAAAACCGAAAGGGGTGTGGGAAAAATTTTTCCTCACGCTTTCGGGGTAACAGCGACCGAGCGTCTGCCTGCCGGCAGGCAGGATTTTTGCGGGGGAGCGCCATGGGGGCGGAGCTTTTATGGGGAGCGGACGTACCCGCCAAGCGAAATAAGCAAAAAATCAGCCTTCAACCGTTACCGGTTTACTATTACAAGAGATGCGATAGCTAGGAGCGAGCGACGGGCGGATGGCGGAATTGGCATACGCGATAGCCTTAGGAGCTATTGGGGCGACCCTTGGAGGTTCAAATCCTCTTCCGCCCATATTATTGCAAGCGGAAGAGATAACTGCAGGAGTGTATAGATTACAGGTATAGTAAATAATGCGGCGGTAATTCAGCGGTAGAATGCTTGCTTGCCAAGCAAGATGGCACGGGTTCAAATCCCGTCCGCCGCTCCAAATTTTTACTTCAAGCCAACAAAATTGTGTGTCAGGGAGGAAAAGAAATGAAAATCATGGATTTTTTGTCGAAAAAAGCTATCTTGCCGGATTTGAGGATGTCGAAGAAAGAGGATGTTATAAAGGAGCTTGTAGATTCTCTGGTGTCCGCCGGTGATATAGAAAAGAGCAACCGTGTCAGGCTTATCGAGGCGTTAATGGAACGGGAGTCTCTCGGTTCAACCGCTATCGGACAGGGTATAGCTATTCCGCATGCCAAATCCGACTGCGTCAGCAAACTCGTCGGCGCGTTCGGGTTGTCCAAAAAAGGGGTGGATTTCGATTCCCTCGACGGAGAACCCGTATACATTTTTTTTCTGCTTGTCGCGCCACATGATTCCGCCGGTTCGCATTTGAAAGCACTTGCCCGGATTTCCCGCCTTTTTCGAGATAAATATTTCCGCGACAGTCTGCGCGGTTGTGAGGATGACAAGGGTATTACCAGGATAATCAGCCAGGAAGATGAGAAGTTTTAACTTTACGAGAGTCAAGGATAAAGTCGAAAGCATCTTCAAATGGTTATATCCCGGGATTGGTATCAAACGGTGGGTTTTTGTTATCGTACTGGGAGTTGTCCTGGTAATATTGGGGGCCAGTTATCTGGGAACCGAAGAATACTGGCTGCCGCAGGTTTTTGATTTTATCGTTGTTTTTTCAGGCGTAATTATCCTGGCGCTGGGCATACAGAATATGCTGCATTCTTTTATTGCGGCATTTATGCCCCCGTCTAAAGAGAACGAATTAGTTAATATTTTATATCTTCGCAGTCAGTTGAGCAAAGGGCCGAAGATCATCACTGTGGGTGGTGGTACCGGTCTTTCCACGCTTTTAACCGGACTTAAAGAATACACGTCAAATATTACCGCCGTAGTAACTGTCGCGGATGAAGGCGGGTCTTCGGGAAGGTTACGGCAGCAGTTTGACATTTTGCCTCCCGGAGATATCCGGAACTGCCTGGTAGCTCTGGCAGATGCTTCATCATTGATGCAGAACCTGTTTCAGTTTCGTTTTGACAAGGGTTCGGAACTGGCCGGGCATAATTTCGGAAACCTGTTTATAACGGTTATGACGCAGGTGACCGGAGATTTCGAAAAGGCTATTAAGGAAACAAGCAAGGTTTTGGCGTTGCGCGGGCAGGTGATTCCTTCGACCCTGGATAATGTAGCGCTGGTGGCCGAATACATGGACGGGACCCGCGTTGAGGGCGAAGACAGGATCCCCAAAGCTTTAAAGCCCATAGAGAGGATTTATCTGAAGCCGGATTTTTCCGCGGCTACTCCGGAAGCGGTCAAGGCGATCGAGGAGGCTGATCTTATTATTCTTGGCCCGGGGTCTTTGTACACGAGCATTATCCCGAATCTTTTGATCAAAGGGATAACCGAAGCAATTGTAGCTTCAAAGGCGTTAAAAGTATACGTGTGCAATATTATGACCCAGCCCGGGGAGACGGACGGGTACAGCGCTTTTGCGCATATAGAAGCGCTGGTGAAACACAGCCATCCGCGTATTTTCGATTATTGTATCGTGAATACCGGTGAGATATCGCCCGAGATCATTAAGCGTTATGAGAAAGAGAACGCTTTTATGGTAACAGACGACCGGAGGAATATCGAAAATACCGGTTACCGGGTGATCGGAGAAGATATTGCCGCGGTGAAAGACAGTATTATCCGGCATGACCCCATGAAACTGGCTAAAATGATACTTGGTTTCATAGAAGAGATATAGGAATAATGGAACCCACGGGCAAAGCCCGTGGCACCATTTGTTTTCCGCCCGTGGGGAGGGACTATGAATAAAGGACTGCGGCTGAAGCCGCGGCCTATGTCGAATGGTGAACGAAGGGTTCGCAGATGACAAAAGTAGCTAAACAGATAGTAGTGCAGAAAAAAGAAGGCCTTCATGCCAGGCCTGCGGCCTTATTTGTGCAGATTGCCAATAAATTCGACGCCAAGATCACCGTCAAACGGGATGCCGATGAGGTGAACGGTAAATCCATCATGGGGATCCTGATGCTGGGCGCCGAGAAAGGTAGTGTTATTATTATCGAGGCGGAAGGTAAAGACGCCCAGCAGGCTATTAAAGAGCTGGAAAAGATTGTGGAAAGCGAATGACTATGATTATCTTAAAAGGTATAGCTGCTGCACCGGGAATTACCGTCGGTCCGGCATATAAAGTAGGCAAGGAAGAATATGTCGTGCCCATGGAAAGCATCCAGCCTGCGGATATCCCCCTGCAGATACAGGTGTTCGAAGAGGCTTTAATAAAGACCCGCCGGGAGATCATCGAACTGCAGAAACGGATCTCCGTCGATATGGGGCAGGAGGAAGCACAGATATTCGACGCCCATTTGCTTGTTCTTGAGGACCGGATGCTTATCGAGGAGGTTATCTCCCGTCTTAAGAAAGAACAGGTGAATGTAGCGTATATCTTTCAGGAAGTACTGAAAAAATACATCTCGGTATTTTCAAAGATAGAAGATGAATACCTGAAAGAGCGTATCTCCGATGTGAACGACGTGGGCAAGCGGATTCTGCGTAATCTCCTGGGCCGGGAACGAAAGAGCCTGAAAGACCTGCAGGAGAAAGTGGTGGTGGTGGCGCACGATCTCTCTCCTTCCGATACCGCGGCTATGTATAAGCGGAGTGTGTGCGCTTTTGTTACCGATATCGGAGGCAAGACTTCGCATACCGCGATCATAGCTAAATCGCTCGAGATTCCTGCAGTGGTGGGTGCCGAAACAGTTACCGCCAAAACGCAGTCCGGAGACATTCTTATTGTCGACGGCAACACCGGGACGGTCATTATTAATCCCGATGAGGAGACCCTGGATTCGTATTTGCAGGAAGAGCAGAAGTTTAAGGGGGTTTCCGAGAAATTCTGGGCGGTAAAGGATATGCCCGCCCGGACGATGGACGGGGTATCGGTGGAGATCTCCGGCAATATCGAGTTTCCCGATGAGGTGCCTTCGGTCAAGCTGCACGGCGGACAGGGTATAGGTTTGTACCGCACGGAATTTTTCTACATGAACAGGAAAGATCTCCCTACCGAAGAGGAGCATTTTCAGGCGTATAAATTCGTGGCGGAACAGATGAATCCGCATCCGGTGGTCATACGGACCCTGGATTTGGGCGGGGATAAGTTTTTATCCCAGTTTGATATCCCGAAAGACATGCAGCCTTTTTTGGGATGGCGGGCTATCCGTTTTTGCCTGGCGCGGCCGGATATCTTCAAGCTGCAGCTGCGGGCAATCCTCCGCGCTTCGGTTTTCGGCAAACTAAAGCTTATGTATCCGATGATCTCCGGGGTTGAAGAACTGCGGCAGGCAAATGCGATACTGGGCGATTGCCGTGAAGAATTGAACAGAGAAGGTATCGCGTTCGACAAAGATATTGAAGTAGGGGTCATGATCGAAGTGCCTTCCGCGGCGATTACCGCCGATCTGCTGGCAAAAGAATCCGATTTTTTCAGCATCGGTACCAACGATCTTATCCAGTACGCTCTGGCGGTAGACCGTACCAACGAAAAAGTAGCGTATTTGTATGAGCCCGCGCATCCGGCGGTCCTGCGTATGATCGGGAATATCATTGAGGCCGCCCACGCGAACGAGATACGGGTAGGCATGTGCGGGGAAATGGCCTCCGATCCGATATTCGCTCTGATACTCCTGGGCATGGGGCTGGACGAGTTCAGTATGCCGTCTCTGGCTATTCCCCAGATGAAATATTTGATCCGTTCGGTCTCCGCGGCGGACGCCCGGAATACGGCTCGCGAAGCATTAAGTTTGTCGACCGCGAAAGAAGTCGAATTGTTCGTGCGGGACAGGATCAATGATATTTTGAAGTAACGGTTCTCGGTTAATCGATTACGGTAAACCAGTATCCTGTTATCAAGGCTAAAATCTCAAAATGAAAGCTTTAATACTCGCTGCCGGATACGGCACACGGTTATATCCATACACCAGGTTTTTGCCAAAACCGTTATTGAAGGTAAATAAACGGCCGATCATCGAATATCTTCTGGATAAGCTTATTGAACTGGACGGTCTTTCCGAGATAATCGTGGTGACCAACGACCGCTTCTTTAAAAGGTTCGGGGTCTGGAGGGAGACCCTGCCGTTCAAGAGAAGAGTCCGGATATTGAACGATATGACTAAGAATCCGAAGGAACGGCTGGGGGCGGCCGGCGATATGAATTTTGTGTTCCGCAAAGCGGGTTTTGACGAGGATTACCTGGTGCTGGGAGGGGATAATTTTTTCAAGGCACCGTTGACGGATTTTGCCGGGACAGGAAGAAAGAACGCGCCCCACATGACGGTGGGGGTGTTTGATATTAAGGACCGGCAAGAAGCCGGTCATTACGGCGTGGTTACCATCGGGCGGGGAAATCGCATCGTGAAATTCGCCGAAAAACCCACGCATCCCGAATCGAGCCTGATTGCCATGTGCCTGTATTATATGCCGGCTGAAAAATCGGATCTGATCGGTAAATACTTCAGAACTTCGAATTCGAAAGACGCCATCGGACTGTTTATAAATTGGATGACGAAGCAGGATACGGTGTTCGGTTCCACATTCCATGATTTCTGGATTGATATCGGGCGTATTCAAACGTACCGGAAATTGAAGAGTTTATTCGAAAAAGCTTAATCCGGCGGGTAAACCCGGGCAAGCGGTCCGGGATGAAATGCCGGCATCATCCCGTGGTACGGGATTGTTAAACAATAAAGGAGGTCATTAGATGCGTAAGATTTATTTTACATCGGAATCAGTGGCGGAGGGACATCCGGATAAAGTATGTGATCAGATATCGGACGGGGTACTCGATGATGTTCTGCGCCAGGACCCGTATGGCAGGGTAGCCTGTGAAACCTACGTAACCATGGGGCTGCTTATTGTCGGAGGTGAGATTACCACTACGGGATATGTGGACGTGCATAATCTTACGCGGAATATATTGAAAGATATTGGTTATACCCATCCCAAGTACGGGTTTGATTATCATACCTGCGCGGTCATTAATACCATACATACCCAGTCTCCCGACATCGCTCAGGGCGTGGATAAAGGCGGCGCGGGAGATCAGGGGTTCATGGTTGGATACGCCTGCCGCGAAACGGAAGAACTTATGCCGTTGCCTATCATGCTTGCGCATAAACTGGTCGCGCGTATGGCGGAGGTACGGAAGAAAGGTGAATTGA
>JAQTZX010000046.1 GCA_028687525.1 Candidatus Omnitrophota bacterium | reverse complement strand
AAGGTCAAATGAACCTTTATCCCCAGCTTCTTGGTGTAGCGGATCATCCGTTCCGTTTTCTTCAGATCCATCCCCTTGCCGATATCGTTAACCAGAGGCTGGGCGGAAGATTCAACCCCGTATTTCACGGCGTATAAACCGGCCTTTTTGAAATTATCCAGCAGTTCCTCGTCCATCAGGTCCGGCCGCGCCATGATCGCCCACTGCGTCTTATGCAGGCCGCGTTTCCTGATCTCCCGGCAGAGCGCGAGCATGCGCTCCCGGCCGAGATTAAACGTATCGTCGTCGAAATAAACGGATTTGAACCCTTTTTCTTTCACCAGGAATTCCATCTCGTCCACGACTTCGATGTAATTCCTTACCCGGTAATGGTGCCCCTGGTACATAACTTGCGGCCAAAGGCAAAACTGGCACCGGTACGGACAGCCCCGTGAAGCCATCATCTGAACGCTGGGCGTGCGCATCCCGCCCGGGGCGTCAAGATATTTCTCCATGGGCAAAGTATCCCGCAAAGGCCACGGCAGAATATCCAGTGAAAAATGCCCGCGCGAAGCATTCTTTATTGCCGTTCCATCTTTCCTGTATACCAATCCTCTGACATCCGCAAAATCTTTCTTCTCTTCGATGCAGCGCAGGAGATCCAGGAGAGTAAGCTCGTATTCCCCGCACATGACAAACGAAATAAAAGGATGCCGTTCCAGAAAAGACGGCTGGAATATCTCCGTATTCGGGCCCGCCAGTATGATAGGAATCCCGAATTCTGCGATCCGCCGTAAAAACCGCATATCATCCTCGAATGACGGTATGGATGTCTCCGCCACCAGATAATCGAAACCTTTCAACACGAATCTCTCCAGAAATTCGTGCTCCTGTATCTGCTCGGCAACCGCATCGATCAATATCGCTTCATATCCGTGTTTATGCAGCAAAGCGGCGGCATAGGCGAGAAAAAACGGGAACGGGAGATATCCGCTTTCCTTTTCATCCTTTATATGGGGCCAGCGGGAACCGGCGCGCACCCCCCATTTCCCGCCCCTCTGCCAAGGTAGATTTGCCAGCAAAACTTTCAGCCGTTTTTCGCTCTTCCGATTATTTATCTCTTCCAGCCTGGTTTTAACGCTTTGCTTCCGCAGTATTTCCATCTTGTTGTCCAGGAGAGAATCATCATTATATAAACCAACCTTCCCGGAAAATACCGTATACGTGCCTGCCGGGACATGGTTCAACGCCTTAAAACGGGTCGAACGCACTCCGATAACCCGGGACGCGTCCTGCGAAGAAGAAGTCCTGACCAGCGGGAACATCCCCCCGTCCGGATCCTCCAGTTCCAAAAGCACGGATGGCTGAAACTCATTCCTCGACGGAAACCGCACCCCCAGCAGAGAAACCGGTATATTATCCACGCAGACTTCCTGCCAGCGTCCGGTGAAAGCGGGAAAATTCCGTTCGGTGTAATTACAAATCCAGTTCTTATACCGGCAGGACAGGAAGCAGCTGACGCAGATTTCTTCGATATGCACGGCGCTCAACACAGTCATATCTATCTGCCACGATACGATCTGGTCCTCTTCCAGCTTCACGATCCAGGTCTGCTCGACCGGCAGGCGGTAAAATTTGACCCGCATCCTTAGGAAATCCCTGCCTTTTTCCAGGATTTTCCACTGCGCATCGTCGGAATTGAACCAGCGTCCCCCCGCATATACCGCCGCCGCCAGCCCGCTTCCCCTGGTAACGACACATCCGGAATACGACAGGCTCGCTCCCGTACGGGAAAAAACCACCTGGGTCTTTCCTTTGCTGAGAGACTCTTTCCAGTTCCGGGTAAGACTCTGCAGGAATCTGCGAACCAGGAAAACCAGATACAGCACGCCCCGGTACAGGACGTACGTAAAACCGCCGGTTTTCAGATGCCCCATGAATTTCCGAGACTCAGATATTATTCCCAACGTGTATAGCTCCTTTGAAATAACGGTAGGTGCCCGGTGATAAGAGAGCGGTATTCTTTTTCTGAAACTGCACCAGGCGCGCCCGGTACAGAAAATCGCTGTTCTCCACGATCATCCGCAGCGCATCTTCTTCCATCATGCTTTTGAATATAAGCGGCGGCAGCTGCGGGGCATTCACTTCGATACGCATGGTATCTGATTTCCCGTAACAAAACCTGAACGGAAGAATATCGTAATCGGTGCTGTATTCTTCGGAGAAAACACCGCTGCTGCAGCCGTCGGCCTTCCATGCCTTGAATTCCGGAATAAGCATGATATTCGACTGCTGAAGCTCCAGCATCATCGTATCACCCACCTGCATATCGACATCCCACAAAAAAGTATCGCCGTTCATTACTTCGATCCGCCACACCTGGATAACCGGGATGGACGGCCAGCATCCGCGAACCACCATCCGGTTGTCCGTTTTCTCCTGAATATGCCATGCCGCCTGATAAGAATCATACCAGATACCCAGGAAACGCAGCGATGTATAAACACCCAGCCCGGTGGTCAGTTCTTTTTCCCCAAAAAACAGCCTGCCCCGGCCCCGGTCAAAAAAGAATTTTACGCGCTCGCCGCCCACTTCGACAAACTCGGGTTTATACCGGCGTTTTACGTGACCGGCATCTCCCCCCATTTCGATCTTTCCCTCGAAATAAACATACCTTCCCGGCCGCAGAAGCTCACCCTGGCGGGGATCGGTTGACGAAAGGACCACGCACAGGCACGTTTCTTCCGGTCCCTTTTGCTTGTACATCCCCAGAAAAGCCTTATCCGGCTCAACAACAGTCTCAAAAGACACCATCGGGTCTTTCCCTTCCGGGGCAGGCTTGAGAAGAACAAAGGGAACCCGGTTATCCCTCAGGCGCACGGGAGCGGTATCACGGATATATTGCATATCCGAAAACACTCCTTCTTCCATATCGGTCAGCCAGCGGTCATATACATCCCGCAATTCCAGCCTTACCAGCCAGTTATTAAGCATGCCTTCTTTTTCGACATCGATCTCGATCTTCAGTTTTACCGTATTATCGGAAAAACAGGACAACGTCCACAACTGGGATACGGACAAAAGCGGATGCTTGACCCGAACCGTCATCTCGGATTCGCCGTTTTTCTCCACCTCCCACCGGGCCTCGGAAGAGTAAAAAATCCCCAGCTGCTTCTCCGCGTTAAGCTGGGAATAAAACCCCCTGCTGACGGTAATTTCCCTGTCTTTATAGTACATCTGCAGGGCCTTTCGTTTACAATCAACGAAAATCCTGCACATCCCGGAAGCAATCGTATTTTCGATATTCTGCCGCTCTTCATCCAGTTTCTTCCCGGCCAGGAACCGTTCATTTTCCTCACGGCAATATTCGTCGATTTCCCGGTCATCCTCGAAAAACTCTATAACGGTGGAGAAAAAATTCTTTTTCTGCTCCCGCACCTGCGCCCCCGACAAAGCACATTGCAATGCGCGGGCCCGTATCAGGTTATCGCTATTCTGGATAACAACGCCGAAATCTCCGCCCTGTTCCATAACGATCGCCGGAGCACCGGGATGTCTTCCGGACCCGAACTTTTCCGCCCAATTATTTTCCAAGAGCATATTTTCCCAATGAGCGAACTCATCGGGAAAATTCCCGCGCTGATGGCCGCAGAAATAAGAGGTATATCCTTCCTCCAGAAGCAAGCCGAATTTCAGCTCCTCCAAACCATTGCTGTCAGTATACCGGTACCGGACCTCCCACCGCAATACCGTATTCTTCAAGGTCAGGCTCCAAACCTGCGTCCATCCCGCCTTCGGCCAGGAAAACGTAACCGTCAGGCAATCATTTTCTTTCACCACATCCCATTCCGCTGTCGAAATATCATACCAGTTTTTCCCGAACAAAAATGCCGTCTGCATACCGCTGTCCCTGGTGAATTCCCTGCCTTTATAATACAAACGCAGGGATTTATGACTGCGGTCGGCAAAAAGTTTAAGATCACCCGACACCAGGGTCCTGAATTCGTTTTCTTTTTCCTCTTCTTTTTTTCTGATCAAAGCTTTCCGCGTTTCCTCCCGGAGATAATCCTCTATTTCACGCTCATCTTCCAGGAACTTTATGTCCGAGGAAAAATACTTTTTCCCCGGCTCCCGCACCTGCGCTTCCGTAAAAGCACATTGCAGCGTGCGGCAGCGTGTTCGTTTATCGCTGTTCTGCACCACACAGAAGAAGCCGCCCGCATTCCCCATCATTATAGCCGGAGCATTTTCCTGTTTCCTGACCCCCATGAACAGAGGAGTTATCTCTTCCACGGGCATATCCATCCACTGAACGAATTCCGCGGGGAACATTCCCTGCAGGCCTCCGCAAAAATACGTCCGGTACCGTTCATCCAGAACCAGTCCGAATTTTATCATCGTAATAATATTACCATCTTGATATTCGCTCTCCGTTTCCCATCGAAGGGTATCATCCTGCAGGAACAATCTCCAGACCTGCACAAACCTCGGCTGCATCCAGGACAACCGCAGAATAATCTCACTGCCGCGTTTCTCGACATCCCATATCGCCGACGATATATCATACCAGAGCTCGCCGGACAAAAACCAGCACTGCAGACCGCTGCCCCTGCTAAGCACAACATCCTTATAGCGTATCTCGAAAAAATTCTGCCGGGCGTCGCAGTAGATCCCGAGAGCACCCGACGTTATAGTGTACAGCCGGCGTTTTTCCTGTTCTTCCTCCCTCCGCTTCCGCGCTTCTTCATCCCTGCGGTGCCGGACGGCCTTTTTCATATCACCTTCTTCTTCAAAAAGGTCTATCCCCAGAGAAACCCGGTCACCGGACAAAAACACCTGGACAACGCGCGATTCTATATCATACCCGGTATTCAAAAGCTTGAACTGGCACCCTTTGTTCTCCTGCGTGATCAGCAAAAAAGGAAGCGTTCTTTCTTCCGAATCCGGCTGTATGCCCAGCACCCCATCGCTCTCCCGCAGAGTACCCACTTCCTGCCAGGTATGCTTGTGTCCCAGAAGCGGGAACATGCCTTCCTTTTCCATGCTCTCCCACTGTTTGTAATCGAACGAAACCAGCCAATCGATATGCGCCTGGTTTATTTTTCTGCTTTTCGTCTCCACCTTCCAGGCAATCCGGTTTTGAACAACCGCAAGCTCCCAAAGCTGGACAACACCCTCTTCTTCGCTGCTTCCCAACGCGAGTATCTCATGCCCGGATTTCTTCTCGATATGCCAGTCGAGGTTCGCGGATAAAGACCAGCAGTCAAGCTCCGTATCATAGAAAGAAACATACCCGCCCATACCGCTGGAGACATAGGCATCGCCGGAACTCACGATAAGGCGCCCGTTGTTGAACGTCAGCCGGACATTCCCCTCTTTTATCACCGCGATCCCCTTTTTGTTCCCCGAAGTTTCCAGATACCGGGGGATCACCTCCTCCGCCGTTCCTGTTTTAACCGCCGCCCCTTTTTCAAGGAGCATGACGCGGTCGCACAACCGCCTGACCATCTCCATGTCATGACTGACGAGCACGATGGTCTTGCCCGCAGATTTCAGTTCGTTTATCTTTTTGATGCATTTCCTCCGGGACTCTTCGTCGCCGACGGCAAGGATATCGTCTATCAGAAGGATATCCGGATCCACGAAGATAGCCAGGGCGAACGCCAGCCGCATATACATCCCCTGCGAATAATACTTGATGGGGGCATCTATAAATCTGCCCAAGCCGGCAAATTCAACGATCCCTGCCAGCACGCTTTCCAGCGAATCTTCTTCAATACCGTAGAGACGGGCATTAATAAGGATATTCTCCCTTCCGGTAAATTCCAGGTTGAACCCGGCGCCCAGTTCCATTAACGCGGAAACTTTCCCCGCGACCTCAACGCTCCCTTTATCGGGGACCAGCATCCCGGCGATCAGTTTTAAAAGCGTGGTCTTGCCCGCGCCGTTCTCCCCGATCACCCCCAGCACTTCTCCGCCGTGGACCTCGAAAGAAACATCCCGCAAAGCGTATATCTCCTCCCAGGAGACCTTCCCGTCCGAGAGGAATTTTATGCGGTATTTCTCGCTGACATCGTTAAATCCGATTGCTTTCATATCTTTTTCAACAATGCATTCTCTCTATTCAGAAAAAAAGAATATCCCCCCAGGAACGATACTCCCGCCGACAGCAGGAGCACCAGCAGGGTACTCACCGGAGGCATGCCGCCATCGACCAGTATCCGCTGATACGCCGCCGTATAATACGAGACCGGGTTGAAAAACATCATCCACCGGTACGGGAACGGGATCATATCCATCGTATAAAACACCGGGGTCATCCAGAACCAAACCATGAAAAAAATATTCAGGAAATGCGCCAAATCCCGGAAAAAAACGCTCGCCGTGGAAAAAAACAACCCCAGCCCGGTCACAAAAACAAAATGCAGAAAGATAACCGGGATAAGATACAGGCAAAACCACGGTTGTGCCGGATGCATCATAAAGAAAAACGGCAGAAGACAGATAAACCCGATCAAGGAAGTGAAAAGATTGGCGAGAACGGTCCCGGCAGGGATGAATTCCCGGGGAAAAACCGACTGCCGCATAACGGAGGCATTGGACTGGAACGAATTAACCGACTCCAGAAGCGCGTTCGAGAAAAAAAACCACGGCAGGAGACCGGCAAGGACAAAAAAAGTATAATGAGGAATACCGATCTTCAACGCGCCTTTGAACACCACATTGATACTTGCCGCCAGGAGCAAAGGAGTAACCAGCGCCCACCAGATACCCAGACGGGAACCGGCATACTTGGCTTTGAACTGCCTGAGCGCAATATCCAGAAGGATCCTGCGGGCAGCGTATATTTTTTTGAAGCGTTCTTTATCCATTAGCTGAAATAAGCTCGGCAGTCTGTTTACCCTCCAGAACCACGTCCTCCATGGACATATAACGCCAGGCCCCGTACCGGCCGCGGCAGAGAACAGCATTATTTTCCAGATACGACAGGATCCGGCCTCTCACCCGCGCATAATGCGCGTCGTATATCGGATATCCATACGGAATATCGTTGATGTCCTGCGCGCATATCCGGTCATACCGGTCGAGGATCCCCGTTCTTTTCAGATCGTTCTTTATAAGCGTTACCACGCGCCTCTTATCAAGCGGTTTTTCGCGCGAATAAGCCACTTCGGCATACAGGGAGCTCTTCATACCCGAAGGATGAACCGCAGAAAAATTATGCGGGAATCCCACGCGGAAAAACGAAATCCGCTTTTCGGGAAAATAGGCCCAGTGGCGGCCGGAGGCATCCGGACGGTCGATACCCGCGTTGAAATTAAAAATCGAGTTCCAGCGCAATTTTTTAAAGAGCCGCCGGATATCCGAAGGAAAACCGCCGGTGAGACGCGGCATTTCCGGCAAAGGGACGGTGGATACCAGATAGTCGAACGGCTCCCGTTCACCGGTACGCAGGATAACCAGTTTCTTACGCATATCTATATTCTTCACCTCATGCCGTGTATACAGATACTTGAGGGAATTCGCGAACGCCCGCGGCAGCGCCTGGATGCCGCCCTCCCGGGGATACCAGAAACGCGCGTTATAACCGTACAAACGGCGGCTCTCCTCCACTGTCCCCTCGATCAACTGGTGCAGGGAAGGAACCGGGATAAAACCATCAAGCCATTCACACGTCAAACTCCGGAGCGGGACAGTCCAGAATTTTTTATTGTAGGGAACCATGAAATGCCGGGCAATTCCCCGGCCGAAAGTCCGCAGGATCCATTCCGAGAAATTAAGGGTGTTTTTATCGGACGGACAGCTGTTGCGGCGCGCCTTGATGAATTCAAAAAGGCATTCTTTGACGATCGAAGAAGGCAGTCCGTAAAGATTTGCCTGAAAAGGATACCGGCTGTACCGGCCCCGGCAATAAATCCAGGCGCTTCTCTTATGTTCAGCCAGGTTGTTCCCCAGCAAGGACTTTACCAAACGCAGGGCATACTCATGCCGGAAATGAAGAAGATGGCCGTCGTAATCAAACGTGAAATCATTAACCTGTTTGGAACGGCACAACCCCCCCGCTTCCCGCTCTTTCTCAAAAATCCTGCACTCGATACCTTTCTTCTGTAAATGCCACGCGGTGCTCAGCCCGCTTAACCCCCCGCCTATAATTATGATTTTTTTTCTGGACATGTTCAGCTTTTTTCCGGCGCGCGCACCGCTGCCCGTAAGACAAACGCAATACATACAGCCAGCGCCGCAAGGATCGCCGCCGCGCATGAAGAAGATACCCTGCTTAACAGGATCCCGCACAGAGAAAGAACGCAACATATCCCCAGCAGGCCTAAGAGCGCCTTCCGCTTCGAATATCCCCGGCGCAAAAGGCGAAGATATATATGGTCGTCGCTTTTATTAAACGGCGCCTTTTTCTTGCTCATACGCACGATTATCAGAAACACGGTATCCAGTATGGGCAGCCCTAAAATAAACAGCGGGCTCAACAAAGCGATCTTCCGTTCCATATTTGCGTACTTGCCGATCAGGGCGACCGCCGCCAGGATGAAACCCGCATAATGGCTCCCCGCATTCCCCATAT
>JAQTZX010000045.1 GCA_028687525.1 Candidatus Omnitrophota bacterium | reverse complement strand
TCATACAAGGACGGAACATATACCCCTTCTATCTGCGCCAGCGCGATCAACAGATCATCTTTCAATAACTCCCCGTTTCGATATTTATTTTTGAGATTCCGATAAACGTCCATGACCTCCAGGACACCCTCCTCCGCTTCCCCGATCACAAACAGATCGAAAAATTCGGCTATCGGCTCCGGATTCAACACGCACGGCCCGCCGCCGATGATCAATGGAAACTTCGCCCCCCGTTCGCTTGACGCAAAAGGAATGCCCGCCAGATCAAGAATATTAAGGACATTGGTATACAAAAGCTCATACCCCAACGAGAATCCAAGCATGTCAAATTCTTTCAGACCTCTCCCGGACTCAAGGGCAGACAACGGCAAATTCCTGCTCCGCAACACCTCTTCCATGTCCTTATCAGGCGAAAACACCCGCTCGCAAGCCACATCATCTATCCTGTTCAGAACATCATAAACAACCCGTATCCCGATATTGCTCATCCCGACCTCGTAAAGGTCGGGGAAACACAAAGCGAACCGGATCCCCGCCTTATCAAAATCCTTGCGGGAGACATTCCATTCCTGCCCGATATACTGCCCGGGCTTGCGGGTACCTAATAAAATTTCGTCAGACAGCATGTAGATTCCTCATAGTTTGATGCGTGGTTAGCTCATAGCTCATGGCTCATAAGCTCGTAAAATCTTGAAAACTCTTCCCGTAGGACGTTCGCTCACTTCGTTCGCTTAGACGTGGGACGTGAAGACATTAACCATCTGGAAAATTCCTTGCCGAACATCAGAACCTTTGCTTTCTTTTTCTCCTTCTCAACAATACGATCAATATTCACAAGCTCCTCAGCCGTATAGCGCGACTTACCCCTATCGAAAAGCACAACCCGATTCTTATCCATAAGTTTTACAATAGCCATCCTCTATTCCCCCCGATCAATTAATAATTCCAAAAGATTGTTCAAATGTTTTTCTATCTATAATATTTAAACACTACGCAAAACTTAACACCGTAAGGATTATATCGAAATTTTATCTGAGATTGTTGAAACTCGTCATTTTTCCACTCCTTACCTGCCAGGTTTTTGACTATAAACCTAATTTTATTACTTCCTTCTTTTAAATCTTTAAGAATATCAAAAAAATGAACATTTTCGTATCCTTTTACTTCCTCAAACTTGTGATCGTTAACAATTAATTCGCAAAAATCATCTACTAAAAGAACTATATGAGCAGAAAGCAAACGCTCCTTTTTAAATGACACATTGATTTCTCGTTCAAAATTGTATTGTCCGCCACTTAAAGCCTCTTCGTTTGTTATATTTTTGCGATCAGCAATCCATTTAGCATTCTGCAACTCTTTATAGAATATGCAATGTAAACGATCAAAGTTTATCCAATTAGGATGAGATTCAGCTACAGCAGCTTTAGTTCCAGCAGGTAAGCGAGTATGATCAGGAGATCCTATAAATGTTGTTTCCTCATCACTAACAAACATATGGGTTTCTTGCAACAACAACCCTATTTTCTTATTTATTTTAAGCAACAAAATTATAATATAGATTATTAAAATCGACAGAATTAATATTGAAACTCCTGATTTTAAAATAAAAAAATTGTTAATCCACGATAATAAACTAAAAGTTGATTTCAGAGAAACGAGTAAATAATCAATCCCAATAATCCCAAGTAGTCCAACAAATATCCCAATTAAAAATTTATAATCTCGACTGCGATCCGCAATTAATTTCCTCATATCCACCTCCTGCTGGTTTTCTTTCCTCAAAAATATATTCTTTCCAAGAAATTAAGTACTTAAAAATATTTAGGGATTTCGGGAAACATATTCTACGGCACAAAAACAGCTTATTTTACGGCCTGAACCCTATCGCTGGCTTCCCCTTCTCCTCCGTCGGTTCTAAAAGCTGCCTAATAGCCTCGAATATAACTTTTATCTTCTCGTCATGATCAGAATATCTTCGCTCTAAAGATTCCAATTGATTTGCCAGCTCCTTATGAGATAACAATAGTTCCCTTATTTTAACAAATGCTCGCATGATCTGGATATTAACTTTGATCGCTCTTTCACTGCTTAGAACACTTGAAAGCATCGCTACTCCCTGCTCAGTAAACACATACGGTAGCTGAGCCGAAAATTTCAATGTTTTAAGGTGGTCACAGTTTGTGACCACCTCATTTTTCTCGTTTTCATCCAACTGAAACATAAAATCAAGCGGAAAACGTTGAATATTTCTCTTTACTGCCTGATTCAAAACTTTGGTCGACACTCCAAATAATTCAGCTAAATCTCTGTCCAACATAATCTTACGACATCTTATTTCTAAAATCTTACCGGCAATAACTTCAACTACAACTTTTTTATCCATCTCTACACCTCCCACTATAATAGACGGGAGAGGCGCTGAAATCTAACAGTATTTTTTATAATTTTCTGGTTTTCAACAATTTAACCAGTAGCTCGAAATGGTTCGTAAGGAAAGATCCGGGTATTTGCTCGCGAATTAAAATTTTAGCAAAATTTGTCACGCGTTTTCGGGAATCCCGGTGGAGCGAAGCGACAATACCGGGACGGCGAGGATGTCTGAGCGCTTTTGCCTAGAGACAAAAGCGCGAGTTCCGCAGCCGCCGAAAACGCGGGATAAATTTTGCGGTCACTGGTTTTCGAAGAAAATCAGTGGAAAATCTTTCTGAGCGAGGAAATACCCTAATTTTTCCTCACTTGCGCATATTCACAGCCACAGGCAAAATACTGAAGCACCTAGAACACCGCGCGATGCTTGTTGATATTCACCAGCATGCCCAGGGCCGCGTATGTCACGATGACGGATGAACCGCCGTAGCTCATCAGGGGCAGCGGCAGGCCCACTACAGGGGCCATCCCCATATTCATTGCGACGTTGATAAAAACCTGTATGGTCAAAACCAGCCCGATTCCGCTGGCAAGAAGCTTACCGAAGGTATCGCTGGTGCGGGACGCGATGGAAAGAGCCTGCTGGATAAGGAAAAAATACAGCGCCAATAATAGCAGAGCTCCCAGCACTCCCCGCTCTTCCGAAAAAACGGCAAAAATAAAATCAGTATGCGATTCCGGCAGAAAATGCAGCTGGTTCTGCGTTCCCGCGAGCCAGCCTTTTCCTAATAACCCTCCGGAACCAACCGCGATCTTTGACTGAATAATGGTATACCCGGCTCCCAAAGGATCTATTCCGGGATTCAAAAAAACCAGCAGTCTTTCCTTTTGATAATCCCTTAGCATTCCCCAGCCGACAGGCAAAACCAGGAGGGAAAGAACTAAAAAGAAAGCAATATATTTTAACTTCACGTTTGCCAGGAAAAGCATGGCCATAAAAATACATATAACGATAACCCCGCTTCCCAGGTCCGGCTGTTCAATAATGAAAAAAGTCGGAACAGCCACAAAAACGAACGGCAGAATGAGTGCCTTGAACATACCGTACCTGTTAACCTTTAAAGACATGTCATCCGCGGATTTCCTGCTGAAATACCTGGCCAGAAAAACCACTATAACCAGTTTGACGACCTCCGAGGGCTGAAAATTAAACCAAGCCAGCCGGATCCAGCGTTGAGCGCCGAGACGGACCACTCCGGAAATAAAAACTATAAAGAGCAGCAGCAAAGCCAGAAAGTATAACACATAGGTCAAATCCCAGAATTTCCGGTAGTTGACGCGGGAAATGAACAAATAAACCGCAATGCCCAACGCCGTCCAGATTATCTGGCGTTTATAAATGATCGACCAAATCTCCCCCTCTTTACAATACGTATTGCTGTATATGGAAAGTATGCCGGTTATCGAAATAATGACCGCAACAATCAAAATCTTGAGTTCAGTCCTGTTCACGCATATTCCTCCGCGTTTTTGGCGGGGGCGAACGGCCGTTCGCCCCCATGCGGATCCCGCTTCTAAATCATATTTTCCCTGGTCATTTTCTCTATGATCTCTTTCGCAAGCCCTGTTGCCACCTGTCCCGACCCCCCATTCTCAAGAAACACACAGATTACAAAACGCGGGGTCTGGTACGGAAAAAATCCCACGAACCATCCGTGAGATAATTTGCCTGACACCTCGGCAGTCCCCGTTTTCCCGGCAACCGGAACGGAAAGCGCAGCTAAAATCCTGGCGGTACCTTGCGTATCGGTAACAACATCGCGCAACCCCCTGCGCACAACATCGACTGTACTTTCCTTAAAGGGCAATTCTATGCTGTCCCGGTGATAATTCGATACATCCTGTCCGTCTATAGCTTTCACTATAAAAGGCCGGACAAGTTTCCCATGATTCGCGAATACCGACATCATCCGGGCCATCTGCAAAGGAGTCACCAGGACATCCCCCTGTCCGATCGACATATTCGCCGTATCTCCGTCGAACCAGCTTTTGAACCGGTAAAGCCTTTTCCAAAGCGGACTGGGGATAAAACCTCCCGCTTCATAGGGAAGCTCGATGGTCGTCGGTTTGGCCAGACCGAATTTTTCCGCGTAATCGTGTATTGCCTGCGGCCCGATCAAAAGGCCGGTTTTGTAAAAATAAACGTCGCAGGAATGAGCAATTGCCTGTATCAAATCCTCTTCTCCATGCTTCTCCCAACAGGCAAATTCATTATTGCCTACGGTAAGACCGCCCTGACAGAAAAATTTTGTCGAGGGCGACATCTTCCCCGATTCCAGGGCGGCCGTAGCCACAATACACTTAAATATAGAACCGGGTGGATACAACCCCTTGATACTGCGGTTCAATAACAAAGCATTCTTGTCGGTAACGATCTTTTTTACTTCATCCCGGGACGCTGTATCAAGGAACGCGCCCGGATCAAAATCCAGGCCGTTTGCCATCGCAAGGATCCCGCCGCTGTACGGATTCATGATCACCACACAGCCGTTGCGGCCGTCCAGAGACTCCTCCACCAACTGCTGTAATTTCAACTCTATGGTCAGTTGAATATTTTTTCCGCTCTGCGGCGGCTTAAAACCGATAACGCGGACGATCTTTCCTCTACGGTCAACCTCAACCGATAATCCGCCGTCCTCCTGCTTCAAATAGTAATCATATTTTTCCTCTATCCCGCCGAAACCCACTTTATCCTTAGTCTTATACCCGTAATCGGCTAACTTGGTAAGCCGCCAGTGGTCTATTTCCGCCAGGTAACCGATTACATGCGCGGCAGTACTGCCGTAAGGATACGAACGCAGGGGCGCCGGCTGTATGACCACCCCATTTATGCCTGATTTGGCTTCCTCCACCGCAATAGCCCTCCTGCTATTCACGTTCTTCATGATAGTAACCGGCATACTGGGAGAAATATACCCGGCCTTGTACCTCGCATTTATTTCCTCCAAGCCGATATTCAAAACCGCCGCCAGGGATTTCAGGGAACGCTTCAGCAGATCATGATCCTGGGGAAGCAGCATAATGTCATAAGCCAGATAATTATCCGCAAGGCACGAGCCTTCACTGCTGATAATCTTTCCCCTGCTCCCCGGCTGTGGGATAAGACGGATACAGTTCTTTTCGCTCAATTCCCTGTATTTCCCGTAGTGGATAACGCCGAGGTTCAACAGACCGGCGGCCAGAAACAGAAAAATAAAAACACAGATCAGTCCGACTAATTTAATCCGCATAAAAAATATTACAGATATGATTTTGCCGAAAACGGATGCAGGAGAGGTTTTAATACCCCGCACACCAGTAAGAAAAAACCAGCGGTGTATAACGGCTCCACCGCCAATATCCGGAACATTATCCCCCGGCTGACAACGGTTCCCAGAAAACCAAGAGAGATCATGATGCATATGTCGCAGATGAAAGCCACGACAAAAATAAACAGAGCTCCAAAAGGTCCGTTATCTATAGCAAGATCCCGGGAAAGTTTAACGGTTATGAAACCGATCAACGGGAATAATACGGTATAAAACCCCGCGGGATTCAAACCAAGGCAATCTTTCAGTACACCGCCCAAAAAACTCAAAGCCAGTGCCCCGCGCCACCCCGCGTGCAAACTTGCGAGGACCACGCAGATCAAGAGCAGATCCGGGGAAACACGGAATACCCTGAAATAATCCACGACCGAGGACTGCAGAACAGCCGCCGCCACGATAATCAGGAAAAAACGTAAATTTTTCATGGTATGATAATCAGTATTTCCTCGATATTGGAAGGCTCAACCGCCGGCTTGATAACCGCGAAACGGCTCAACCCGGAAAGTTCTTCTCCGCTCTCCACAACACTGCCGATAAGCAGCCCTTTTGGATAAGATTCGCTCAACCCCGAGGTTACCACCACGTCTCCAGATTTCACATCCGAAGTTTTAGTCAAATACTTCATGGTAAGCACGCCGCCCAGCCCCCCGAAAACCGCCCCTTCCTGACGGGTCCTTTGTATCTGCGCGGAAACCGCGAAATTCGGGTCGTTTACCAGCATAACCTTGGCGGCGGAATTCCCCGTTTCAACTACCTTCCCGGCCAGCCCCAGGAAACTTACCGCGACATACCCCGGTTTGACGCCGTTATTTTTTCCTTTATCGATAATGACAACGGAAGACCAGTTCGAAGGATCGCGCCCGATAACCGCGGCGGCGATCACTTTATACGGATAATTCTTCTTAATACCGAGGAGTTGTCTTAACCTCTTATTCTCCTGGAACAATTCCCGGGATTCATTCAGTTTATTTTTTAAAAGATCATTCTCATTCCGCAGCCGGCGGTTCTGGATATAATTCCGATGATAAAAAACAACTCCTTCGAACTCTCTTTTCAATGCCGCGATCAAACCCAGCGGCGCCCGGAAAAACTGAACGATGGAATTCCTAAAGGAAGGAACCGCGCACGAAAACAACACTATGGCCGCGGCACATATTATGAAAATTATAAGGTTTTTTTTTTAAGCGGGGACATATGCGTGAGAACTGCGGTACTGCCTATGCATGCATCTCGGACTTTATGGGAACGGTCACTTTTTTGAGATAGCGGATCTCATTCAAGACTTTTCCGGTGCCGCGTACCACCGCAGTATTAGGATTTTCGGAAAGATGCACGGGTAAACCGGTTTCTTCCGCGATAAGTTTATCCAGTCCCTTCAACTGAGAACCGCCGCCCGCCAGCACAATGCCGTGTTCAATCAGGTCCCCGGCAAGTTCCGGAGGCGTCCTCTCAAGGGAAATTTTGGCGGACTCTAAAATCGCCCGGACCGGTTCCTGCAGAGATTCCCGGATCTCTTCGGAAGTTATGCTGACTGTTTTCGGAAGCCCGGCCACCAGGTCGCGCCCTTTAATCTCCAAAGTCAACTCTTCGGGCAAAGGATACGCGGAACCGATCTTGATCTTTATTTCCTCCGCGGTGCGTTCGCCGATCATAAGATTATATGTCTTTTTCAAATATTCTATAATAGCGTCGTCCATCTCGTCTCCGCCGATACGGATCGATTTCGAAAACACGATCCCCGCCAGAGAAATGACCGCTATTTCAGTTGTTCCGCCGCCGATATCAATGATCATATTCCCCACCGGCTCCTGTATGGGCAGACCAACCCCGATTGCCGCCGCCATAGGCTCTTCAACCAGGAAAACCTCGCGGGCACCGGCGCGTTCCGCGGAATCCTTAACCGCCCTTTTTTCCACTTCGGTTATCCCTGACGGAACTGCTATCAGGATACGCGGCCTTACCAAAACCCTCCGGTGATGAACCTTTTTGATAAAATAACGCAGCATTGCCTCGGTTATCTCAAAATCCGCGATAACCCCGTCTTTCATAGGCCTGATTGCCAGGATATTCCCCGGGGTACGCCCGAGCATGCGTTTAGCTTCCTCTCCGACAGCCAGTACTTGAGACGTACCGCGCATAATGGCCACTACAGACGGCTCACAAAGCACCACACCTTCCCCCTTCACGTAAACAAGGGTTGTAGCCGTCCCCAAATCTACCCCCATATCATTGGAAAATAGACCTAACAGATAATCAAACGACTTTTTGAATATGTTCCCGGTTTTATCCATGGCTATCTCCTCGGATAAGGTAAAATGTTATGATTATCCCTGACTGTAAGTTGTGATTTTAACAGGAATTAAAGTATCTGTCAAATAAAATGTTACCTTAGGCCCCCTGCGAAACCAGTATCTCTTTTAATAACCGCAGAAAACCCGGGAATGATTTATCTATGCAGGAAACATCGTCAATCCGTGTCCGGCCGCGGGCCGACAATCCCGCCACTGCCAGACTCATGGCTGTCCGATGATCGCCAAAACTCTTTACGGAAGCGCCATCAAGCCCGTTGCCCCCCCGTATCACGATATTTTCTCCTCCCGCAGTTGCGCGTATATCTATAACCGCTCCCATCTTCTTCAGGTTCCCGGTCATAGAACGGATGCGGTCGGTTTCTTTCACCCGTAATTCCCCCACTCCTTCCAGCACCGTTTTCCCGTGCGCGAAACAGGCGGCCACCATAAGAACCGGCAATTCATCGATCAATGACGGGATCTCCCGTTTCTTCACTACCGTCCCTTTAAGACTTCCGGATCTGACTACAATATCCCCGGACGGCTCCCATGAACGCCGCTTTGCCGTTAATTTCGATATCCTAATATCCGCATTCATTCTTTTCAAAACACCGATTATACCCATCCGGGAGGGATTCAAACTCACATTCTTTATCCTGATCCTGGATCCGGGGACCAAACAGGCCAGGACAATAAAAAAAGCGGCCGATGATATATCGCCGGGAACCGGGATGATCCCGGGAGAGACCAATTCCTTTTTTCCCCGAATCGAGATAACGGCACCCTTTGTTTTTTTTGATACTGCAATACCGGCCCTGAAAAGTCTCAACAAACGTTCGGTATGATCCCGCGTATGAACCGGTTCTACGACTACGGTCTTTCCGGAAGCGTACAATCCCGCCAGAAGCAAAGCCGACTTCACCTGCGCTGAAGCGACCGGCATGGTGTATGAGACCCGTTTCAACCCGGAGC
>JAQTZX010000044.1 GCA_028687525.1 Candidatus Omnitrophota bacterium | reverse complement strand
CCGCCATCCCTATGCGGGGGATCTGGTGTACACGGCTTTCTCCGGTTCGCATCAGGACGCGATACATAAAGGAATGAAAGCCCAGGGGCAGTCGAAGGATGATATGTGGAATGTCCCGTATCTTCCGATCGACCCGAAGGATGCGGGCCGGGATTATGAGTCGATCATCCGCATCAACAGCCAGTCCGGTAAAGGAGGTGTTGCGTACGTGATGGAGCGGGATTGGGGATTCCATATCCCGAAAGAGATGCAGCCGGATTTCGCGCGCGTAATCCAGAAAAAAACCGAATCCGCCGGCAGGGAGCTTTCTTCAAAAGAGATCATGGGTTGTTTCCGTAAGGAATATCTTGCCGGAAAAGAGGCATACCGGCTTAAACTGTGCGCGATGCATAATGAGAACAGGCCGCAGAAGGGAACAACGATCCGTGCGGTTGTTCAAACGGGAAAAAGGAATCTGGAGTTTAATGCGGCGGGGAACGGCCCGGTTGACGCGTTCGTCCGCGGTTTACGGCGGCATTTAAAATTCCCGGTGGATGTCGTGTTGTATGAGGAGCATGCTTTATCCCGGGGCGCGGATGCGAACGCCGTGGCGTATATCGGCATAACGGGGAAGAAACACGGTAATTCGTTCGGCGTGGGCATCGATGCCGATATAAGCACCGCTTCAATAAAAGCGGTGCTCGGCGCTCTCAGCCGTATCCGGGAATAAAACAACGCCGGTACGGCATGAAAGGTATCCAATAAAAAAGGTGACGGTCACGAAAAACGTGACAGTCACCTTTTTTTCTGGGCGGCGAGAGAGTAACCCGTTTTGGCTTGTTCTTCGGTGGAAACTCGCATGTACACTGCGCATTTCATGATGATCTCCCGGTTTGCGCCTTTCGGGTTTCCAGCTGATTCCTCAGAGAGAGAAAAAAAGAATTTTGACTGAGGACGCCGGAAAAGAAATAGGTGAACTCCTTTCGCAGTTCACCTATTCTTGAATTTGCCCCGCCGAATTTCCGCCGAAAACGCGAATTTTCGCGCTCTGTCCCAGGGGACAGAGCCTTTGGGGTCAACCGTTCAATTTAGTGCGGAGGGAGGGAGTTGAACCCTCATACCTCGCGGCACAGGCTTCTGAGACCTGCGCGTCTGCCAATTCCGCCACCTCCGCGTATTTTCGAACCCCATAAGTATAGCGTAGGAAAACAATCCTGTCAATAGTGGGGCCGGGTACCGTTTTGAACCGGTACCCGGTACAGCTTTGGATTGGTCCCCGGTACCGGTTTGAAGATTGGGTTGGCAGGCGGGGGAGAATAGTGATATAATAAAGGCCGCGAAGGAGGTAAAACGATGATCTGGGATTCGTTTCAAAGCACCCTGCTGGGTGTTTTGCAGATTTTTATACTCGGGGCGGCCGGGTATGTGCTGGTCAGGAAAAATGTTCTTGGGCAGGAGGGGCTGAATATGCTCAGCCGTCTGGTGGTGGAGGTAACCCTGCCGGTCCTGATTTTCTGCCAGCTTATAAAGGATTTTAAATTCAACCTGTTCCCGGAATGGTGGATATACCCGTTAATGAGCATCGTGATCATGCTTTTTGGTTTTCTGCTCGGATGGTTGTTTTCCGGTTTTATTAAAGGGGCACAGCGTAAAATGCAGTTCTTGAGCCTGATCGGATTCCAGAATTCCGGATACCTGCCGCTGGGGCTTATCGCCGCGATCCTGCCTTCGTCAAAAACCGGGCCGATGTTCATCTACCTTTTTATGTTCCTGCTGGGGTTTAATCTTATGATGTGGTCCGTGGGTGTCTATGTGCTTTCCCTTCATGAAAGCAGGAAATTCGAGATGGGGAGTTTGTTCAGTCCGCCGGTTATCTCTACGCTGATAAGCCTGGCGATTGTTTTTTTCGGGCTCAATGCTTTTATCCCGGAGGTGGTCTTAAAACCTCTGCGCATGATAGGCGACTGTACGCTTCCTCTCGCTTTGTTTGTAGTGGGAGGCAGTTTGTCATTGACGCACGTAAAGCATGTGGATATGAAGGCAATGACGTTGATTGTTTTGCTTAAATTAGTGATTATGCCGTTGGCCGGGTTGTGGCTGGTTATGAGGTTCGGATTCCCGGAACTCATGGGACTGATGATAATAATGCAGTTGGCGGTGCCGCCGGCTACGTCTCTATCGGTCATAGTCCGGCATTATAAGAAGGAGGATCTGTTTATAAGCCAGGGGATATTAATCGGGCATATAGTAAGCTTGATAACCGTTCCGGTTTTCTTGAGTTTGTACTTCGGTTTGAGCAGGTTCCCTTGAGCGGGGATCGGGAATTTTTGAAGCGTTTTCTCCGTTGTTAAATAAAAAAAAGTTAGATTTTTTGGTTTGAAAACCGGTGTTTTTGTGATACATTTTTATTTACCTGGTTAATATACTTTTGCCGGACAGGTAAATACTAACAAATAAAATTCATGCCACGGATTTTTGAAGGTGTCGTATTGTAAACGCCGTCAAAAAACGTGGCTTTTTTATTTCAGCAGAAAGGAAAAATGATGACTCAAAGATCCGTACGGTCTAAATCAGGGAAAGCGATTAACTGTTTTGTTCTCATCAGTTTTGTTCTTACCGGTATCCCTGTCAGGAATTACGCGGCTGTGTACCGCGCGGATAATTTGAGGACCCGCGCGGCGACTACATCCGACACCAGCATAAATACCATGCTTGGGGAAATGGATACGGTCGGGTTCATTACCGGCAGTCTGCGGAAAATTCCCGGTGAAGGACTATCCGTTTTCTTGTCCGAGGCGGGAATCGGAGCGGACGAGGCTGCCTTAAAGATAGCCGCGGAATTTCCCAAAAATATAGCGGGGGAAGAATTGAGCTTTATGGTCGGCAAAGACGGTTTATGGACGGCCGGGCCCGAGCGGGAAAAAGAAAACCAGACTTTTATACTCTTGAGGTCCCTGCGGCAGGCAGGTTTATCCCGGGGAATAGAGGATTTCATAGGGGAGAATGAAGGTAAAATCCGGATTGAAGAGAAAGGGAATATAGTTAAAATCTTGATTGCCGCGGCAGAACCGTCATTACGGCGGCAAATGCTGTTACAAATCGCTTCTACTCTGACCCGGGAAAGAAAGATGATTGCCGGTATGGCCTATGACCGGCCTTCTTCCGTGCTTACTCCTCTCCTGGAAAGGATGCTTCTGGGCGCTCAACTTGAACGGGAATTCCTGGACGGCTATAAGAAAAACACGGAATTAGCTCTCAGCCAATTTAAAGAACTGGATGATTTAATCCGGCATTTGCGGGATCCGGAAAGCGGCGAGTATTCATTGGTGATAACTCCGGAACTCGCTAAAAAATGGGAGCTTAAAGAGCGGTTGGCAAAAATGGTCAAAGACATGGCGGTAGTTGCGGTCGCGGGTATGCGTAATAACCAGAATCCTTTGTTTCCCGGAGATCTTAATTCTCCCATGAATATTCTCCTGGCGTTACTTTTGTCCAATGAACTGGCGGAGATGTCGTTGGAAACCGCCCAAAGGCAGAAGACCGAAGAACCGCAGGCTATTGTGGGCGGAGAGGTTCGGTATAATACGCCCATAGTGAGCGAAATGTTCCGTCGCAGGTTCGCCAAACTCGGTTTTACCGTACACAGCCCCGCCCGGGGAGTTTATCTGCCCATCGGGGCTACTTCGTATATTACCACGGTTTTGAACATCATGTTCACCATCTATGATACTTCCAGCCATTCCGCCCGTTCGGTATACGGCGTTAAATTAATGGGCAACCTGAAGGCTTCAATTTCTCCGTTCCTTGAAGCCTTTCTCGTGAAAATAGGCATTGATCCCGGAAAGTACAAAATGTCAAGAAGCGAAGGCGCCCAGCTTCTGGTTGAAGATATGGTTGAGCTTGCCAATAGGATAGACAGGAAAATAGACCGGGCTTATGCGGGCGAGAACCTGGTCATTGATCTGGCCTCCGGCACTGATCCTAAGATATTGTTTGATATCGACAATCCTATCGCAAAAGGCAATATAGATGTGGTCGGGAAATACTCGAAATATTTAAGGAACGCGTATGTCACCGAGGACAACAGGAGAATCGTCCGGGAAGCGTTTAAAAACGGGATACAAATGGGTTTTGATCAGACCAGGGGAGCGGCGTACCGCTTTTTCAGCAATGTGTACAAGGAAGTTTTCGGGGCGGATACCGCGGAGAATATCCAGTGGACCGGGACCATGCCCGATTCTTTTTTCGGGGATACCGGTATGTCTGATTTTAATTCGAAACAACCGCCGGATACATATGTGGCCGAGTATGTGGAAGTTAAAGGAACCGAACTGGATGATTATTTCAGCGGCACCGCATTCGGCACTACCCTTATAGCGGAGATATCCGAACAGGATCTTGCCCGGGCTATCGGTAAGGAGCCCCGGCCCGGCAAACTCAACGATATCGTATCCGTTCGATTTAAAGTGTTCTCCCAAGAGGAAGAGAATATGTTAAAGCGGTTCGGCATTGCCTACCGCAGGCTTTCCAGCGGAAAATTATTGGCTTATTACCGGCCGAAGATATCCGATTTTTCGCAGGATGTCAGCCTTCTGGAAGTGGTCATTAATTCTAAATTGCCCGCGTTCATGCTGTCTAAACCCGTCGGATATGTACATCCCATCACCGATCCGGACGGCGACCGTTTTGTAGTTTCCCAGGTTGAAAGGAACAATGCGCAGACCAAGCAGCGCCTGGGAAAAATGAACATTGCCTATGTGGTCCTCTCCGATGAAAAAGTCCTGGCCGTGTATGTACCCAACCAGACATTCCTCCAGATCCAGGATGCCTATTTGAATCAACTTGGGGGGGGCAAAGGATTTTCCCAGGATATAGGGAATCCCGATGCGGCCACCTTTTTTGCCATTAAGACCACGGTTTCATCCGATACATGGATGGTTTTGTATACGAAAAAAGGCGTACCGGCGATTCAGGTGCCGGTTGGGTTCAAAGAAATCGGCGCGATCATGCGCAAAGTTGAGCTGCAGTTGTTGACCAATGAGGTACGGGTAAAGATGGGGCTCCCGCGTAGAATGGTGGTGGTTCATGATATTTTCGGCACGCCGGTGAGATTGGGATATAACCCGCGCCTGCTTTTTGCCGGGGAGGAATCCGGAGGCATGGTGCAGGGCTCATCGGACATGCTTCGGTCTGAGGACAATCTGAGGTTTTATTTAAGCTGGCGCGAAAAGAACGCGATCGAAGCCAGCATCTGCACTACGATCATGTTAAGCAAAAGATTCAACCAGGCGCGCGATGCCGCTTTAGCCAGGGGAGTATTGCAGAAAAATCTTTATAATGACGAGGGATTCCTTGAGGGCATATCCTTAAGCAGGATGCTTAGTGAAATCTTCGGACAGAACGGGATGGAGCGTACCGCCGAATTGCGGGCGGATGTGTTGCTCATAGATCCTTTAACCGCGGCGCTGGCAAGCCGCGATGAGCGGGATAAAATGACCAAAGACGGGATCTACAGGCGGGACGCGAATTTTAATTTCTACTTGAGCCTTGCTTTTGCCCTGCAGGACGGGCACGTTACTCTCGACGACGTGAAAGCTGTTTTGAAGGAAGTACTGCTGGCGGATAAAGAAATGCTGAAACGGATTACCGCCGTAACCGATAGTACCGCGCCGCAGATGTTGCTGCGAAAGATAGATGATATCCAGCGTTTTGAATTCGTGGGAGACGCCGTGCGTATGGAATTCAGCGGCGGCGCGTGGCAGGTGATCCGTCCGTCGGGGACCGAGCCGAAAGTCAAATCTTATCCTTCCACGGATGATGCCCGGTTCAGCGCGGTAATATGCAACGCCATCGGCGAAGTATTCCCGGAAGTATTCTTTGAAATGATCAAAGGCAGGATTGTCGCGGATATGCCCGCCACCACGGCCTATATAACGAAAATGCTCAAAGCCGATCCGGATCTCGTCGATCCCGATATGGAGGATACAAATAAAAATACGATTACCTTGCGGCAGCGTCTCCAGTATCAAAGAGGGCTTCTGGTTGATACGGTTCCCGGATGGGTTGACGGCGATGTGCAGAAGTTCCTGGAGAGCCAAACAATATTCCAGGAGACGGCCGCCGACGGAACCGTTGTCAGTTCCGTCAACGTGTTCCTCGGCCCGGCAAAGCAGAGAGAGGCATTACGCTATGACCCGGAATCCCATATACTCTATGCGGGCTGGAATTTTGACACTCAAATGCACGAGGCAAAGACTCCTCGAAACAAAATCGATCTTTTGAGAAACAATCTGGCAACGGCGAGTACGGACGGCGGAGCAATGCTCACCGAGGCTCTGCTGGTTGAGTTGGATTACGTGATGCGTATGCTGAAGGTTCAGGATTACAAGCGGGCCTTGCAGATACTTCTTACTTCCACGGATTCGGTGAAGTGTATCAATGAGATTGCCGCGCTTTCCGGTAAAAAAACCGGAGAAGTGGAAAAGGCGATGCTGGAGATCGATGTTTTCAAACCGGTAGTTGCCGATGCCCGTTTGCGCAGGGCACGGAAAAATTATGACCCGGGGGAATTCAAGAGTAAACAGTTGGATTTCAATGTGGATCCGGACGGCTATACCGTGACAGAGGGGAGCTTCGATTCTCCTCGCGGCGTAATCACGGAATATCTTGATTTTATGCATGGTGTGGTTAATAGTGTGGCGTTTGCCTTCCGGGATAATATGGATAGATTCGTGGGGCGGTTCCTTGGTATGCCGGGTGAATATGATAAGCCGGATTTAACGGATATCCTCGACCGTTTGGATGCGTATATAGATCAGGTAAACGGCAGGTCTGGAACTGCTGAAAAAGGCGGGGAGAAGCGTATTCTGGATATGGCGAATTATCTGCTTTCTTCCGGCATCGGGGCTAACGAGATGTTTTCTCATCTGCGGGCGCAGATTCTGAACATGTATTTTGTCCGGAACAATATACCGTTCCAGTGGATAGTGGTGAATAATCCCGCGCATTTGCGGATAATTCCCGCGGAAGCATTCAACAAAAACACGGTCGTATTCGAGATGTCGCGCAGCGGTTCCACGGAGGAAACGAGGAATTTCGCGGTTAAAACCAAGGGGAGGTTTAAACAGCGCATCGGCGCGGCGAATAAAGGGGCATTGAACGCCATCGAGAAGGAATTGTCAAAAGAACCGGATGCCATGGCCATGATATTCGACGATATCCCCGAGGACATCGGAGGCAGGCAGATGAACCGCAAGACTTTGATGTTGTACGCTCCGTTGTATCTGGCTATACGGCTGGGGTTAAAGGATAAGGAACATGCGCGGGATTTATTAAAAGATTATGTTGAAACATCTTTTGATTCAAATCAGCGTTTGAGCTATGCGAAAGACCGGGGGAATACCGGGGAAGCGGTTACTGCCGGGGAATTCCTGTTCAGGCATCGCGAGTCCGGGCGTAACGGTTTTGCGGTCATTTACAACAATGAATTGTTCCCGCTTTTCAAGGAATTCGAACAGTTGAACAACGAGGGGGCGAATAAAATAACCGCCGCCGAAACCAATAATAATATTGTCATCGGCTATTCCCTGGAAGACAGCGCGAAGATGTATAAGGCTGTATTTGAGAAAACCGGCAGCACGCAAATCGGCATTTTCCTGCTGAACAAGAATGCGGTTGATTATCAGGCGACGTCGGAGTATATAAAAAGTTTACGCGCCCGGGGTATTCCGGTAATGGAGTTCGCGCTGGATTTGAAAGGCGCGGAGGAGATTCGTAATAATAACCTTGAGGCGTTAAAATATAATTTGAGGACGGCGGAGCGCGCAAGCTACCTGATACAGGATATGGTGGTGTATTTTACCTATCTTACCAAGCAGGATGCAAATTCCAATCCGCAGGTCAAGTTGGTTCGGGATATAACTCCGATTAATTTCGAGGGTATAAAATTTTGGAGAGCGGGGAAAAAACCGGCTATATGGATAAGTTTTGATGAGGTTGACCGGGGGTTACAGGAGAAAAAGGAAAAAGACAGAGAAGCGGTAGGCAAGAGCATAGACAAAATCGTGGAGGGTAAGGAAGTAATCGGGGAAATTTCCAGAAAAAATTTTGCCGAGATAGGGAATGCTGAATTTGAGTATTTTAATGAGGCCGGACGGCAGCTTGAAAAGGTTTTGGGAATGAAGGCCGGCTCAACCGGATTGGCAATAAGCAAGTCGCTGGCCGGTGAGGTGTTTGCGGCCGACCTGGGCGAGGCAGGCGGTAATCCCGTTCCGAAGATCGATGCCGCGATTGAAAAAGCACGGTTTTCTTCGTTTGAAGAGCGTGCGGCGCTTGAACAGAAGAAGCGCGCGGATGGTTTTTACAAACAGGAGGTATTGAACCCGCAGGATTCAACAATGAGATTTTCAGTGGCTTTGAAGGAAGATAGTCCCTGGGAGTTCGGCAACGAGACTCTTGAAAAACAAGTGGAAGATTATATCGTAGCCATGTGGGAAAACAGGGATATTATGTATATGCCGCTTATGTATATGGATGTGGATGTTAAAAATTCGTTGATCAAGGAGATTGCCGGAGGGATTATAGACAGGTTTGCGGAATTAGGCGTAACTTGTCCTATGCTCGGTTTGCCGGGCAGCGCGCATACAGGGCTTGAAGGTGTTTTTACACACGCGAAAAATTCATTGAGTATATCAATACTATATACCGAAGCCTATGGCGGAGAATTAGGGCAGTCAACAGTTGAAGAGGGAACATTCCCGGACGGCAGCGCGTGGAAATTGACTGTGGATGATATGACCTACGGGTACGGCATAGGTAACGTAAGCCGGATGGCGTTTGGCGGCGCACCGGGGATTATTCTTGAATTGAAAGATAAAGATGAATTGCCTCGGGCAAAGGCTATTTTGGATAAAGCGTTGGACGGCGTAAAAGATAGGATCCTGCCGCCACGCACAACTCCTTCCGGCCGGACTAAAATTCCTGCGGGGCTCCCAGCCATAGCATTAGAGCATGACCCGCAAATGACACTCCCTCAATTACAAGAGCTCTGGAATAATTTCGAGACCTCGAACAGTAATATCTTTTCCAAATTGGCGGGAAAAGACTTG
>JAQTZX010000043.1 GCA_028687525.1 Candidatus Omnitrophota bacterium | reverse complement strand
AGATAGTCGAATACGTCAATGAATCCGAACACATGGGAATTGAGATATTGCCGCCGGATATTAATGAAAGCGATGCCCTGTTTAAGGTTGTTGACGGGAAGAATATACGGTTTGGACTTTTGGCAGTCAAGAATGTGGGAAAAGGAGCGGTCGAATCCATCGTAGAATCACGCGTGTCATCCGGCAGATATAAATCCCTGGAAGATCTCTGCCGGCGCATTGACCTGCGCCTGGCAAACCGGAAAGTCCTGGAAAGCCTGATAAAATGCGGCGCACTGGATACTCTTGTCCGCAACAGGGCGCAGATGTTCGCATCGCTCGAAAACATACTTGAGTATAGTTCCAAAGTCCAACGCGAACGTTCCAGCGGACAAATATCCTTTTTCGACGCGCCGCAGGAAGATGGTAAAGGTTTCGTACAAATCATCCCAAACACGGTTAATATCAAAGAATGGCCGGAGCCTCAGCTTCTGGCTTTTGAAAAAGAAATGATCGGTTTTTACGTAAGCGGACATCCGCTGTCACGGTACGCCCGGCAGTTAAAACGTTTCACCTCATCCCAGATTGATGTTCTGCCCTTGCAAAAAGACCAGGATACGATTAAGCTTATCGGTATGATCGTCAAAATAAAACATACCGTGACCCGCGCAAAGCAGGAAAAGATGGCTATTTTGAAGTTGGAGGACTTGAAAGCTATTGTAGAAGTTCTGGTTTTCCCGAAAACCTTTCAAAAAGTTTCTCGTTACCTCCAGCCGAACTCGGTCGTAATGGTAAAAGGAAAACTTAATCTGAAGGAAGAATCGCCCAAAATATTAGCCGACGACCTTTTTCCTATCGAAGAAGTGTATAAATTGATCACCGGTCTGACCATTAATGTTTCCGGCATACGCGACAGCCTTTTCTCCAGTCTGCGCAGCCTGCTCTTGAGCTCACCGGGAAATATCCCGGTTTTTTTACACTTAGACACTCCCTCAAAGTCCCATGTTCATCTTCTGGTAGGAGAGAATCTTTTTGTCGCTCCATCCGAACAACTAATCAACGGAATAGAAGATCTCCTCGGAGAAGAAAAACTTTCTCTTTCCCTGTAACAAAGAAAGGGGACGGTTCTATTTTTCATTGTTTTGAATACAGTCTGAAAAATAGAACCGTCCCCAACCGTCCCCCCCTTTTTTTTTAGTTGACCGGAAGCTCATTTTATGTTATATTATTTCGTAACATTTTGGTAAAGAAACAGTTACAGATTAATACAACCAGAAGGAGGCATTTGATGACCAAGAAGGATATTATCATCAAGGTCGCGGACGAAACAAAGATCAAACAGACCGATGTCAAAAAAGTAATACAGCGGGCTTTTGACTGTATGGTCGAAGCTTTGGTAAGAGGCGAAAAGATCGAGTTGCGAAACTTTGGCGTTTTCAAGATCAAGCAGAGAAAAAGCCGCACCGGAAGAAATCCCCGCACCGGCGTCGCGGTCCCGGTACCACCGAGGAAAGTGGTGGTTTTTAAACCTGGACTTGAGATGAAACAAAAGGTATAGGTTTTACCCCCGTATCCTCAAAAAACAAGCGCTAACCGTCTATGTTCAAAAAGATTCCGGGTACCAGAGATATTTTACCTGACCATGTTTCTTCCTGGCAGGGAATAGAAGATGTCAGCCGCCGTCTGTTTTCCCTCTACAACTATAAAGAGATCCGTCCACCGCTTATCGAAGAAGCAGGGCTTTTCAACCGTTCCTTAGGGGATGCCGCCGAAATCGTCCAGAAACAGATGTTCCTGATACAGAAAGCCGAGGACGTGTACGCGCTCCGGCCTGAAGGGACCGCATCCATAGTACGGGCGTATGTTGAAAATAACCTGGATAAAACCGCGGGTTTTGAAAAATTTTTTTATATAGGTCCGATGTTCAGGATGGAACGTCCGCAAAAAGGCCGGCTCAGGCAATTTCATCATATCGGTTGTGAAGCCATAGGTTCGCGCGCCCCGGAATTGGATGTTGAGGTCATTTCCATGGCCGATAATCTTTTACGCGCGTTCTCTATCGAAGGATATACCATTGTGATTAATTCCTTGGGATGCGCGGAAGACCGGAAACACTTTGGTGGTTTCTTAAAAGATGCCCTTAATGACCATCTACCGGCTCTCTGTGAAGACTGCCGGGTGCGTTACGGACGCAATATACTGCGTATTCTTGATTGTAAAAATGAGGGTTGCAAAGCAATCGTGAATAATTTATCCCTGCAAAATGCCCATCTATGCGACGTGTGCAGGGATGATTTTGAACAGGTTCGGAACGGGCTTAAGGTTTTAGGCGTAAACCACGAGGTTTCACCATGCCTGGTGCGCGGCCTGGATTATTACACCGGTACGGTTTTCGAGATAAAACATCCCACCCTTGGTCCCCAGCAGGATGCTTTGGGAGCGGGGGGAAGATACGATAACCTGGTAAAAGAATTAGGCGGGCCTGAAACCGGGGCAATAGGTTTTGCTTTAGGCGTGGAACGGTTATTGCTGGCGGCGCAAAATCCGCCTGTCCGTCCGGCCGCGAAACTCGTCTACATCATACCCCTGGGGGAAGATGCGAGGCAACACGGCATTATACTCTTACATACTCTTCGTAAGAATAATATTTCCGCCGATACCGACTACGAGAGCCGCTCCCTTAAAGGCGCGATGCGCAGGGCCAATGATCTTAAAGCCTGCTACGTCCTGATAATCGGCGACGATGAGCTAAAGAAAAACACGGTCATGTGCAAAGATATGGCCGCCGGTAAACAGGAAGAGATCCCGGAAACCGGGTTGGTGGAATATCTCACTCGTTAAAAACGTACCGGGCACAAAAACTTGAATCTATGATGTACCCGGTACAGATCCAACGTGGAGCCACGGGTTAAAACACAGGAGAATTGGACAATGCTTCGTACTCATACTTGCGGAGAACTAAATAAGAACGATATAGGTAAAGAGATTACTCTCTGCGGCTGGGTAGGGAAACGCCGCGACCACGGGAAACTGATATTTATCGATATTCGGGACAGATATGGAATAACCCAGATTGTTTTTATTCCCAAAGAATCCGGACAGGCGCATGTCCTGGCGCAGGACCTGCGCAACGAATTCGTGATCAAGATCAAGGGTAGAGTGAACGAACGTCCGCAGGGCAATGTTAACGCCAGGATTCCTACGGGAGAGATAGAAGTTATCGTTCTGGATCTGGAGGTACTCAACTCCAGCCTGACCCCGCAGTTCGAAATAGAAGAGGCCTTGGATATAGCCGAAGAAACCCGGCTTAAATACCGCTACCTGGATTTGCGCAGGAAAAAAGCCGCCGACAATATCATCGCCCGGCATACCCTGTACCGGATCATCCGCGCGTTCTTGGACAAATTTGATTTTGTCGAATTCGAAACTCCTATTTTGACCAAGTCCACCCCTGAAGGCGCGCGCGATTACCTGGTGCCTTCGCGCCTGAACCCGGGGGAATTCTACGCTTTGCCGCAGTCTCCCCAGTTATTCAAACAGATATTCATGGTTTCCGGCATGGACCGGTATTACCAGATAGCCAAATGTTTCCGCGATGAAGACCTGCGCGCCGACCGCCAGCCGGAATTCACCCAATTGGACATGGAGATGTCTTTTATTACCGAAGAGGACATCTATGGCATTATGGAACAGCTTATGCAGGCTGTCTTCCGTGAGATGAAAGAGGTTGAAATTGCCATTCCGTTCCCCCGGATCACCTATGCGGAGGCTCAGAGCAGATATTCGACGGATAAACCCGACCTTAGAAAAGAGTTCAACACGGATTTTGCCTTCGCCTGGATAGTCGATTTTCCCATGTTCAAATTCAACGGCGAGGAAGAACGATGGGAAAGCGAGCATCATCCTTTTACCGCACCTGCGGAAGAAAATATCAACACCCTGGAAGAAAACCCGGAGAAAGCAAAATCCCGTTCGTACGATCTGGTTTTGAACGGTATGGAACTTGGGTCGGGCTCCATCAGGATACATAACCAGGAATTGCAGTCAAGAATATTTAAAATCATCGGTATAGACCCTGAACAGGCGGAAAAACGTTTTGGTTTTCTTCTTGAGGCTTTCAGGTTTGGAGCTCCTCCGCACGGGGGGTTTGCCTTCGGCATCGACCGCTTGCTGACCATAATTACCGGAGAAAGCAGTATCCGTGAAGTCATCGCCTTTCCCAAAACCAGTTCAGGGCTGTGCCCGTTAACCGGCGCTCCTTCGGACGTCGATGAAAAACAGCTGAAAGAACTCGGCATCCAACTAAGGAAAAGGCAATAATATACGGAGATATCCCCGATTTTAAATATGTTTATCGGGGCATAACTGAAAATATAATGGAAAAACTCATCAACATAAAATCGGTGGCCGAGGCCCAGAAACTCTTCGGGACCTATGACGGCAACCTCTCCAGCATAGAGAAAGAGTTCAAGGTTAAACTTTCTCTCCGGAATAATTTCCTGAAATTAAAAGGAAGCTCGCATAATATCAGCAAGGCCGCGGAAACCATCGAATACATCCTGAATACTCTGCGTTCCCGCGATTACCGCATGGACGACGCCGACCTGCGGTATTTCATCAAAGATCCGAAACACTCCAGGAGCAAAAGTTTATTCAGCCTGAAGAACTCGGAATTCAGTCATTCTTCCGCTTCCCGGGAGAAACAAGCCGGGCCCCGCACCCCCGGACAGCGCGAATACGTGGAAGCTATCAGGAAATTCGATATCGTGTTCGGTATCGGACCGGCAGGGACAGGAAAAACCTATCTGGCCATGGCCTGTGCGGTCGAAGCCCTGAAAAACCAGAATGTGCGCAGGATAATTCTCACCCGTCCGGCCATAGAAGCGGGGGAATCACTCGGGTTTCTTCCAGGCGACATGTACGAGAAAATATCGCCTTATTTAAGACCGCTTTACGATGCACTATATGATATGATGGAAGCGGAACGCATAGAAAAATACCTGGAGACAGGCATTATCGAAGTTGCCCCGCTGGCCTATATGCGCGGCAGGACCCTGAATGAAGCCTTTATAATACTTGATGAAGCGCAGAATGCCACCGCCGAACAGATGAAGATGTTCCTTACCCGCCTTGGATTCGATTCCAAAGCGGTGATTACCGGCGACATCACCCAAAGCGATCTTCCCGACGGTAAGCCGCTCGGACTGCTGAAAGCGCAAAAAATACTAAAAGACGTGGAGGGGATCAAGCTGGTCAATTTAACCGGCGCGGATGTAGTGCGTCATGAACTTGTGCAAAAAGTCATTGAGGCCTATGCCCGGGCGGAAAACAGCATGTAGCGCCGGCACGCAAACAAAAGAAGTCGGAGTACACAGCTAAATGACGGGGCTTAATTCAATTACCAATACGAAAAGGATTGCTTTCCTTCTCCTGAAGGCAAAAATCGGGCGGTTCCGCCCGTTTTTCACCTTTGCCTCCGGAGCGGCAGGGGTTTTCTTTGTCAGCCGCCTGTTAGAGGTTAATTTTATACTTCCGGTATTCCTGCTCTCCCTGGTATTGCTTTTTGGAAGTCTGTACAAAAACAGTTCCTCAAAACCATACTCTCTTCTGAATTTGACATTTCTGTATATCCTTGTATTCGCAGGCGCTTATTTCGTCATCCAAAACAAAGTTTCCTTGTTCTACACGCCTTTTTGCCTGATCAGCATGTTGGCTATAATTTTATTCGACGAAACGGTTATTTCTTTTCTTCTAACCCTGGCCGCGGCGGTAACGGTATCAATCCTGGCGGGAAACAATCTCGCGGCCGGCATTGTATTCCTGACCAGCGGGACAGTCGCCATAATCATGACAAAAGGTGCGCGCAAACGCAGCACCGTTATTAATGCCGGTATTGCCGCCGGGATCATCCAGGCCGTGCTTCTGTTTTTTACCCGCGGGCTTCTGCTCAGGGACCCCGCGGAATACATCATCGCGCCGGTAAACGGCCTTGCCTGCGGGATTATTGTTTTGGGGATACTGCCGATATTCGAACACTTGTTTAAAACCATTACCAATATCAGCCTGCTTGAGCTGGCAGATTTTAATCATCCGCTCCTGAACCGGATAATGCTGGAAGCCCCGGGGACCTATCACCACAGTCTTATCGTCGGCAATTTAGCCGATGCCGCCTGCCGCGCGGTAGGCGCCAATTCCCTGCTGGCGCGCATCGGAGCTTATTACCACGACGCGGGGAAATTAGCCAAACCCGGATATTTCAGCGAAAACCAGGACCTGGCAAACAATAAGCATGAAGAATTATCTCCCACTATCAGCAGGCTTATTATAATGAATCATGTTAAGGAGGGCGTGGAACTGGCCCGCAAGCATCACTTAAGTCCGATCCTGGTTGATTTCATACAACAACATCACGGCAACAGCCTGGTATATTATTTCTATCGTAAGGCCCTGGAATCACTGGAGGCAGACCAGGAGTTGAAAGAAGAGGGATTCCGCTACCCGGGGCCGAAACCGGACACCAAAGAAAAAGCCATAGTCATGCTCGCCGATGCGGTGGAAGCCACGGTACGCGCGCTCAAAGAACCAACGCCCGCCAGAATTGAAGAGGTAGTGCATAAAATCCGCAACAATAAATTTATCGACGGGCAGCTTGATGAATGCGACCTGACCCTGAAAGACCTTGAAAAAATAGCCGGTGTTTTCATCCGGGTTTTAAGCGGGATATACCACGCCCGCATTGATTACCGGGAGAATACCCCGCCGAACGGCACACAAACCGGGTAAAACCGGTTTTATACAGCCTTATGAAAATATCGGTGCGGAACAGACAGAATATCCTCCGGATTAACGTCTTGTTCATAAAGCGGCTGGTCCGGTACGTATTAAAAGAAGAACAGGCTGCGGAAAAAGGAGAAATCTCGCTTTGCGTGACGGATGATCCGGGAATACGCCGGTTAAATAAGGCATATCTCGGTAAAGATTGTCCCACCGACGTTCTTTCTTTTGACTTAAGCGATGAGAAGGCAGGTCTGTACGCGGACATCATTGTATCCACGGAAACCGCCTGCGCGTATTCACGGAAGTTTCGCACGGATCCGGCATACGAATTACACCTCTATTTGGTACACGGCATATTGCATATACTTGGTTACGATGACAGAACAAAAAAAGAACGCGACAGGATGCATAAAAGAGAATTACAATTGTTGAAAACATTCGTGTTTCGGTAATATCGTTATTTTCTTTCAACGCATGGAACAAAATCAGCGATAATAACGCTGCCGCCCGAAGGCGCATATGCCTATTCTCCGAACAGACGCAATTGTTCTCCGCCGGTTCAACTTCCGGGAAACTTCGCTTATAGTTAGTTTTCTAACCGAAGAATTCGGTAAAGTCTCCGGCCTGCTCAAAGGCATCCGCAAAGATCCCAGAAAGTTCGCCAGTACGGTGGAGCCGTTCTCCCACAACGAGATCATATTCTACAAGAGCAGGCATTCAACCCTGCATCTGGTATCACAATGCGATATAAAGAACGATTTTGTCTCTCTAAGGAAAAACCTTGGCCGGGTGGGAACTGCCAGCGTGATGATGGAACTGGCGGACGCGGTAATGCCCGCTGAAGACAGGAACACCGAAGTATTCGGCATAACTCTCCGGGCGCTGTCTGAACTGGCGGTAACCACCAAACCGGAAAAGATAGAAACTATCTTCAAGATAAAACTTTTGTCCCTTTCGGGCTTCAAGCCGCATTTTGATTCTTGTATTTCCTGCGCCAGCCGGTACCTTGAACAGGCAAAATTCAGCCTGCGCTTCGGCGGATTGCTCTGCGAACGCTGTGCGGCCAAAGACGCCGCCGCCCGCGCGATCCTGAAAGGAACCATAGCCACTCTGCTTTTCATAGAAAGGAATGATTTTAACAAAAACCTTTCTTTAGGTATGAGCGCCGAAGTCAAAAATGAAATAGACATGATCCTGAATCTGTTCATAAGATTCCACATAGAAAAAGATATTAAATCGCAAAAGTGATTGAACAGGATAACAAAAAACCATACTCCACCGGAGGCAAGTGCACATAGCCAGGCCGCCGCCATTGCCTGAAGCACAGAAGGATATCGCCATGAAAATAGCTATCGTAGGACCGGGAGCAATGGGAAACCTGTTCGCCGCCTTTTTGTCCAGGGCAAAAGAAGAAATATGGCTTTTGGATAAAAACGCGGGGCGTGCCGCGGCGATCAGTGGAAGCGGGATAAGGATCGACGGGATATCCGGCGAATGGCAGTCACGGGTAAAGGCTACCGCGGACGCCAAGGAAATCGGGCCGGTTGATCTGGTCATTGTTTGCGTAAAGGCTTATGATACAAAATCAGCCATAATCCGCGCAAAACCGCTTGTCCAGGAAGGGACCGTGATCCTGACTCTGCAAAACGGTATAGGTAATATCGAGATTCTCAGCGAAGTTGCGGGGGGGGAAAAGGTGATCGGGGGAGTAACCAATCTGGGCGCCACTTTGCTTGACACCGGCAGGGTCCGGTACGCGGGTAGAGGAGAAACGGTCATCGGCAGGATCGACGGGAGGATCCCGGTGGCTATACGTTCCATCCGCGAGATATTCAACAAAGGCGGGCTGGAAACACGCATTTCCCGGGATATAAAGGGATTGCTTTGGTCGAAACTGCTCGTTAACGCCGGAATAAACGCCTTGACCGCCATAACCCGGCTGAATAACGGCCGGCTGGCGGAATTCGAGAGCACGCGCAGGATAATGCGCGAAGCGGTCACCGAAGCCATCAAAGTAGCCAAGAGAAAGCGCATCAAACTTATCTATGACGACCCGCTGGCAAAAGTAGAGGCGGTATGCGAAGCAACCGCCGCCAACATTTCATCGATGCTGCAGGATATTTTAAAGAAAAAACATACCGAGATCGATTTTATAAACGGGGTTATTGTCCGGCAGGCGCAGGAATTAGGCATTCCCTGCCCGGTCAATTCCATACTTGTCGATCTGGTGAAAACAATCGAATCCAGTTATGCCTTGGAAGTCAGCCGATAAATAAGGGAGGTAACATAATGGAATTAACAACCGGGAAAAACATCGGACTGCTTCTTCTGTGCGCC
>JAQTZX010000042.1 GCA_028687525.1 Candidatus Omnitrophota bacterium | reverse complement strand
TTATCAACCCGCCCTTTTTTTCAACCTGATTAAAGGTCCTTTTCTACTTAAATAACGTATTTGAGACCATGAACGAAGCGAACACGATGGAAACCATGGACATAAGCTTGATCAAGATGTTCAGCGACGGACCGGATGTATCCTTGAAGGGGTCGCCGACGGTATCCCCAACCACGGTCGCTTTATGGGACGGAGAGCCTTTGCCGCCGAAATTGCCTTCTTCGACATACTTTTTGGCGTTATCCCAGGCGCCGCCTGAGTTGGCCATCATAACCGCCAGAACAAACCCGGTTACGGTGGCGCCGACCAAAAGCCCGGCTTCCGCTTCTATGCCGATGAGTAAACCCACTGCCAGGGGAGCCGCGATGGCCACCAAAGCCGGAGCGATCATTTCTGCCTGGGCCGCGGCGGTAGCAATGGTAACGCACCGGGCGTAATCCGGTTTTGCCTTGCCTTCCATAAGACCGGCGATCTCTTTAAACTGCCTGCGCACCTCAACCACTATTTTCCCCGCCGCCCTTCCCACCGCGCGCATGGTAAGGGAACAGAAGAAAAACGGAAGCATCCCGCCGATGAATAATCCCACGATCACGTTGGGATTCATTAAGCTTAATACCAGTTCTTTTTTCGTGATAAGCAGGACCTGGTCCCGGTACGCGGCGATCAGGGCCAGGGCGGTCAGGGCCGCCGAACCGATGGCAAAACCTTTACCGGTTGCCGCGGTCGTGTTTCCCAGGGCATCAAGGGCGTCGGTCCTCTTTCTTACTTCGGGAGGAAGATGCGACATCTCGGCGTTGCCTCCGGCATTATCCGCAACCGGGCCGTAGGCATCGGTCGCCAGGGTTATGCCGAGGGTTGAAAGCATGCCTACCGCGGAAATCGCGATACCGTACAAACCGAGGTTATAATTAGCCGCTCCTCCAGCCATAAAGAAACTGGCCAGGATCGCAGCACCTGCAATGATAACCGGCAAAGCGGTGGACATCATACCCGCGGCCATACCGGCGATGATCACGGTTGCCGGGCCGGTAACCGAAGCCTCGGCGATTGCTTTCGTGGGCTTGAAACCGCTGGAGGTGTAATATTCGGTGACCAATCCTATAATAACGCCGGCCACCAGCCCGGCAAGCACGGCGAAATAAACACCGATATTCTCCATCCCCAGCGTCTTCCATACCAGAAAATAAGAGACACCGGCGACCAGAAATGAACTTACGAAAACCCCCTTGCGCAAAGCCGCTAATAAAACCCGCTGGCTGGCCTGCTCGCCGCTTTTCACGAAAAATGTCCCTAAGATCGAAGCGATAACGCCGACCGCCGCCATAACCATGGGAACAGTCACGCCCGCAATACCCAGTCCCGCGGCCACGCCCAAAGCAGATGTAGCAACGATAGAACCGACATATGATTCATACAGATCAGCGCCCATTCCCGCCACGTCGCCTACGTTATCTCCCACGTTGTCGGCGATTACCGCCGGGTTCCGCGGGTCATCCTCGGGAATACCTGCTTCGACTTTTCCCACCAGGTCCGCGCCCACATCCGCGGCTTTGGTGAAAATACCGCCGCCGACCCTGGCAAAAAGGGCCTGGGAACTCGCGCCCATCCCGAAACAAAGCATGGTGGAAGTGATGGCGGTTATTTTATCCGTTCCTATAGGAAGGGCATGACCGGTATAATACCAATCGAGGAAATAATACCAGATGCTCAAATCCAGGAGCCCCAAACCAACCACGGTCAAACCCATGACCGCTCCGCTGGAAAACGCCACCCGCAAACCGGAGTTAAGGCTTTTCATAGCCGCGGCCGCAGTACGGTTGGAGGATTTAGTGGCGGTGGTCATTCCGATAAAACCCGACAACCCGGAAAAAAAACCGCCGCTGATAAAAGCAAATGGAACAAATATGACCAGGAATTTATTAAACGCCAGTACCAGGAGGATGACGAACATTATCACGAAAAACAAAACAACCCCCATGTACTGCCTTTTCAAATACGCCTGTGCTCCGATACGCACTGCCTGGGCGATCTCCTTCATCTTATCCGTGCCTTCATCACATTTCATGATACTGAAATAAAGATAGGCCGCGAAACCCAACGCCAGAATAGACCCCAGCGGCGCGAGAACCAACAGATCAAAACCGAACATTTCAAAACCTCCTTCTGTTTGATAAAGATAACGGGAACGATCCGCTCCACGGTCACCCTTTATGACCGATTAATTTTTACATATTAGCACATTTTTAGCATAAAGCAAGCGAAAATGAAGGATGGGAAGATGGAATCGGGATACAATGGGTACAAACCAATACAAACGGGAATAAAAGGAGGCCCCCGGCTTGACAGCCGTGGTTTTCCGAAAAGGGGGATGAAAACGGTATGATCATAAAAAAATATTAAAATTAGCTTTGAAATGCCGGATGTTTTGCGGTATTATAATGTGTTTGAAACCGGAGCAAACCATGAAGAATCATAATCAAAAATTAAAGGTTTTCGCGCTTTTCCTCCCGGAGATAAAAGAATTCATCATCCATAAGGACTTCGCCACCCTGAAGGACTTCCTGCGTAAAATCAATTCAATAGACATGGCCGAGGGATGGCAAAGTCTGGATAATCAGGAAAAAATATTGCTTTTTAAACTCCTAAGTCCGCGCAAGGCGGTGGAAGTCTTCGAAGACCTGAACTTCGAGGAACAATCCTTCCTTATGAATAATCTCAACTGCGAAGAAGTTTCCCTGATCTTGAACGAAATGGCCCCTGACGAACGGACAAAACTTTTCAAGGACCTTCCCCAGGCGGTGATGAAAAAATTCCTCAGCATCATGAAAAGCGAGGAAGCCAATAACGTCAAAGAGCTCCTTACTTATCCCGAGGATACCGCCGGCGGTATCATGACCACCGATATCGTGGAAACAAAAAAGACCATGACCGCGCGCAAAGCACTGCTCACCCTGCAAGACAACCTGACCATGTCCCACGCAAAAGATATCCATTCCGCTTATGTTACGGACGACAACCATATTCTAATCGGGAAAGTCAGCGTACAAACACTCCTCAAGGCTCCTCCGGACATGCTCATCAAAGATATAATGTCCGGGGGGGATGAAGCAAAGATAGAAACCGATCTGGATAAAACGGAAGTCGCCAAGCGTTTCTCCAAATATGACCTGCTGGACGCCCCGGTAATAGATAAGTCGGGGCGGCTGGTAGGCATGATTACCATTGACGACGTCGTGGATATTATAGAACGACAGGCAACCAGCGATTTGTACGAAGTCGGTAAAATGGACCCCGCCGAAGGCAAAATCATCAATTACCAGAAAACCAACGTTATGGAACTCTTTCAAAGAAGGGCGGGATGGTTGATGTTACTCCTTGTCTTTGATTTTTTAACCGGAACCGTCCTGAAAACATTCGAACACACCCTTAGCGCGGTGGTGACGCTCACGTTCTTCATCCCCATGCTACTGGATACCGGCGGGAACGCCGGAGCCCAGACATCCATTACTATTATACGCGGCATGGCCACCGGGGACGTTACTTTCAAAAACATGTGGAAAGTTATCCGGCTGGAGATTATTACCGCACTTTTAATGGCATTGGTCGTGGGAACAGTAGCGCTGGGGAGGGCTTTTCTGCTTCAAAAGGAATTCGTGGTTTCCGTGGTCGTGGGATTAACCATGTTCCTTATAGTCATTGTGGCGATTGTTACCGGGATCACATTACCGCTGGTTTCAAAAAAGATCGGGCTTGATCCCGCCTGTCTTGCCGGCCCCATAACTACCAGTGTAGTGGATGTTGTCGGGCTCATCATTTATTTCAAGATCGCTGAGTCTTTTATCCCCGCCTTGCGTTTCTGAAAACCCCGGAACAGGAAAAAAACCGCAACAACCGCCAGGAAAACACTTATCCACTGCGATACGGTAACCCCCCCGAAAAGCAGGAAATTCGACTCGTAGTACCTGAATCCTTCGATAATAAACCTGGCAAGCGAGTACAAAATAATAAACAACCAGAAGAGAAAACCGTCAAATGTTCTGTAACGCGCGGCCCGGAGCAGAATAAAAAAGATTACCAGGGAGGCTCCCGCGGAATACAACTGTGTGGGAATAACCGGCAGAGAATGCAACGCGCCGGGCGGCAAGAGACCATCCCGCAGCTGCTGGGTGAAAACCGGAGGCGCCCCAACGGCAGGGAAACAAAACCCTCCCTGTTCAACAATCCTGCCGTAACAGCAGCCGTTAAAAAAACAACCAACCCTGCCTATCGCTTCCGCTAACGCCAGAGACGGAGCCAGTATGTCCGCTATCCTCCAAAGCGGCAGTTTCTTCTTTTTCAAGTAATATACCGTCACCCAAAAACCAAAGACCAGGCCGCCGTAATACACCAGGCCGCCTTCCCATATTTTAAATATCTCCCCGATATTACGGATGTAGTATTCCCAATTAATACCGACAAAAAGAAAACGCGCCCCCGCGATGGAGGAAATGAGCATCCAGAGGCTCAAGTCGACAATGGTATCTTTGGGAAAACCCTGTTTCCGCGCCCGCCGTTCCGCAAGATACGTCCCAACGATAAAGGCCAGCGCCAGCAGAGCGCCGTAGGAATAGATGGTGAAAGGACCGAGATTAAAAAGTATACGATGCATAATTAGCCCGCAGATCGTTGGTTCGTAAAGATTTGACTCCCAAGCGCAATACTCTTAGAATTTATTCTGCGCCAGGTACCGAAAAGCGCCAAGGGAAGCTTTCGCTCCCTCGCCGGCGGCAACGATGATCTGTTTTTCCGGCACGTCGGTGACGTCTCCGGAGGCAAAGATACCCGGGATATTGGTTTCAGAGCGGCAATTTACCCTGATCTCACCCAGAGCATTCTTCTCCAGATCCGGCGCAAAATCGGAATTCGGCATAAGCCCTATTTCCACAAAAACACCCTGTATCGATAATCGCTCTTGCTTGCCGTCTTTCTCTATCTGCAGGGCATTAACCATAGTATCCCCGAGCACAGCGGTTACCCGCGTGTTGTTCAAGACGCTAACGGCGGGATTATGCTCCACTTTTTCCCGCATCACAGGATCTCCGGTAAGAGTCCGGGCCGTATTGATGATATATGTATGCCGGCATATTTTCATCAACTGAAGAGCGGCATCCAAAGCGGAATTCCCTCCTCCGATAACCGCGGCGTCTTTATCGGCGAAAAGAGGACCGTCACAAGTAGCGCAATAGGTAACCCCTCTATTCTTGAATTCACGTTCGCCCGGCACGCCGAGAGCTTGAGATCTCTTACCGGAAGCCACAACACAGGTCCGGGAATCATACTCCCCCTTTTCGGTTTTAACAATAATAGTACTGCCTGTCTTGCGCAGGCCGACAACCCGTTCGTTTTCTTTTAACGCAACAGCATAGGTGCGCAGATGCTCCTCGAATTTCGCTACCAGGTCGGGCCCGCTGATAAGCTGGTAACCGGGATAATTCGATATTTCCGCGCTCCAGACTGCCTGGCCTCCGATATCACGGGTGATAACCAAGGAACTCATCCGTTTACGCGCGGCGTACACACCGGCGGTAATCCCCGCGGGGCCTGCTCCTATTATAATAAGATCATACATGCGCATTCAGCGTTATGGCGACCGGATCCCCAGCGCCTGTTTTATACTTTCTTTGTCAAAGCCAATGATGATCTTTCCTTCGATGTCCAGGACCGGAACACCCATCTGCCCCGACTTTTTGACCATTTCTTCGGCTTTCTGCCGGTCATGCGATACGTCGGCATCTTCAAAGGCCACATTATTATCCTGCAGGAACTTTTTAACCATTTTGCAATAAGGGCAGGCGGGAGTACTGTAAACCTTCACGTTTTTCTCCATAAAAACACCTCCTTTTATGAAACCTCGGGCTTTAGCCCATGAAGCTTCATTCCTTCAAATGACGGGGAGTCAAATCAACCGCTTCTTTTACCCGTACCACGATCACATATTCCGGACCGGGCAAAGAGGCTTCAGGATGCCGTGAGTGCCCTTTTTCCCCGCGCACATTCCTAATAATACGGTGGCTTATCCGGGAATTTATCTTTTCCTCCCAGAGAGAAAGGATATCATGTTTGAGCTTACGGATGGGGACGATCTTGGCCCTGCCTTTAAGGCAATAGCCGAGAAAAGAGTGTTCATCGACACTGGTCAGGCTGATATTGGGGTTTCGCAGTAAGTTCTCAAAGGTTTTCCCGGAATACAAATCAAGAAGATACACCCATCCTTTTTCGTCGACCTTGACGATACCCTTACAGGAAGCATGCGGAGTTCCGTCCGCGTCTACCGTGGAAACGATCGCGAACCGCTGGTTCCGAAAAAACAAAACGGCTTCTTCGCCAAGCTTTTTCATCGGCTACACTTTTTCGAATTCCTCTTTTCCCGCCCCGCACAAAGGACACACCCAATTGTCCGGAAGTTTATCAAAAGGAGTCCCCGGTTTTATGTTCCCATCCGGATCCCCTAACACGGGGTCATAAACGTAATTACAGACTTGACACCGGTATTTCTGCATTCGCCCCTCCTTTTTTCCGCCGGTTCAACCGGACAGCACTTTTTCTCCAAATGCCCTTCCGAATTCATAACAACGGACGGTCTCTTCCTTATCCGGCATGTATTTACAGGCAAACGCCGGCTGGCTGATCTCTATTCCGGATCCGGCTATGATATTCTCGATATTGGAAACTGCGCCTCCTCCCCAGCCAAAAGAACCAAAGGCGCAGGCCATCCTGTTTTTCGGCTTCAAACCTTTCAGAGCCTCCAAAAACCCCGCGATATTCGGAAGCATATCGTTATCGTGGGTTGATGACCCGAACATGAAAGCCTTCGCCCCCAACATCTCTTTGACGATTTCCGTCCTGTCCGCCCGGTTGACATCGAAAAGCCCGGCATCCACGCCCGCATCCATCAGTCCCTTAACCATGAGGCGCGCCATGCGTTCGGTCGCACCCCACATCGTCTCATACACAACCACTACCCGCGGTATTGTCTCCTGTTTCGCCCAGGAGACATAGGCATTGACTATTTTCCCCGGGTCCCGGCGCCAGATGATCCCATGGCTGGGAGCGATCATATCAATGTAAAGATCCATCTTCCGTAATTCTTCGATCTTTTTGAGGATAAGAGCTCCCAGCGGCCAGAGTATATTCGCGTAATACTTTACCGCTTCATCCATCAGGATACCCTCCGGCACTTCGTCATCGAATCTTTTCGCGTCCGCGTAATGCTGGCCGAAAGCGTCGTTAGGCATGAGTAATTTTTCTTCCGGACAATAAGTAAACATGCTGTCCGGCCAGTGTATCATGGGCGCCTCTATAAAAGTCAGCGTCTTTTTACCCAGGTTTATCGTATCCCCGGTCTTAACAACCTGAAAATCCATATCGCAATAATAATGTTTGTACAACCCTTCCCTGCATTTCTGCGTCCCGACCACTTTTGCCTTGGGGCAGAGTTTCAAAACCGCCGGCAACGCTCCGGAATGGTCCGTCTCCACATGATTGGCGATAATATAGTCGATCCGGGCGGGATCACACACTGCGCGGATATTCTCGATTAATTCGGAGGCGAACGGCCCGTACACGGTATCCACAAGGGCAATTCTTTCGTCAAGAATCAGATAGGAATTATACGTCGTCCCTCTGCCGGTGGTATAAGTATGCCCGTGAAAATTACGCACGCTCCAGTCGATGACTCCCGTCCAATAGATATCTTTTTTAATCAGCTGTGTCTTCATGCCTGTTCTCTGTTTTATTCTCCTTTTAAAACGCGGGCGCGGCGGCCGGAGGGGTCCGGCGCTTCAGATGTCAGGCGGTACCCGCGGATGCCCGGCAATATTATACGTCGAAAAAACATTTAAAACAAGACCCATCAAAAATCAAGGCTTGTTTATCACAATCCCGCATCCTTTATCACTTTTTTGACCGCGGCGGCGGAACTCCTGAAATACTCTTCCTCTTCAGCGTTAAAATCTATATGCAGTATCTCGCGCACCCCGGTCCTATTGACCACCGCGGGAACACTTAAATAAACGTCATTGACACCGTAATAATCACTGACCAGGGAAGAAACCGGCAAAACCGCGTTCTCATCATTAATGACCGCCTGCGTGATACGCGCAAGCGCCAGTCCGATACCGTAGGAAGTTTCCCCTTTTTTCTCGATGATCTTATACGCGGAATCACGCACCTCCTCGAATATACTCTTGAATGTCTCATCCCGGCGGCAGTTTTTTTTCTGCCGGCACACGCAGCAGTAATCCGCGAAAAATATCCCCCCGATCATAGCCTTGCTCCAGACTGCGAACTCGCTGTCACCGTGCTCTCCCAGGATGTACGCGTGGACATTGTGCGGGTCTATACAACAATGCCTGCTGATAAGAAACCTGAATCTGGCGGAATCCAGCACCGTCCCCGAACTCAGTATCTCCCGGGGAGGCTTGGACGATATCTTATACGCCGCGTAGGCGAGTATGTCCACGGGATTCGCCGCCACCAGTAAAATAGCCGCCGGAGCGTATTTTACTATTTCCGGGATTATCTTTTTAAATATCTCCACATTGTCCCGTACCAGTTCCACGCGGGTCTGTCCGGGGGTCTGTTTTTTACCTGCGGTAATCACCACCAGATCGGAGTTCACGATATCCGAATATTCTCCGGCGGTAACCTCGACCGGAGGCAGATACGGAGCTCCGTGTGAAAGATCCATAACTTCACCTTCAAGCCTCTTTCTATCGATATCCACGATCACTATCTGTCTGGCACCCCCCCGCATCATCAACGCATAGGCATACCGCATGCCCACGCTGCCGCATCCGATAATGGAAACCTTGGGTTTAAAATCCCGCATAAAACCTCCCCTGTTATAAAATAAAGGTTTTTATTCTTTGTGAAATACCCCGGCGATGGTTTCGCCGCAAAAAGAACACGCGCCGTTCCTCACCTTATTTTCCAGGATATCGAATACTTTCCGCCTGATGAGCAGTTTTTCACAACGGGGACAGTGAGTATCATTTCCCCAGCCGTAGACATTACCGGCGTAAATAAAATTCAACCCGGCGGAAACCCCGATCTCCAGCGTTTTTTTCAGCGTCGATTCGGGAGTAGGGACGGCGCCCATCATCTGATAATT
>JAQTZX010000041.1 GCA_028687525.1 Candidatus Omnitrophota bacterium | reverse complement strand
CACATGGCGTTGGTCGCTGCGGAAATGGCCCTTATTGACGCGGGTATAGATATTAAAAAAGAAGACCCGAACCTGGTTGGGATATTCCTGGGCAAGGCCATCGGCGGCTGGTTATACGCGGAGACCGAATTGCGCGATTTGTACATCGAGGGGCGTGAAGGCGTTTCCCCTTATATGGCCTCGGCCTGGTTTCCGGCGGCGCCGCAGGGGCAGGTTTCCATTTATTACGGTATTAAAGGTTTCAGCAAGACCGTGGTCGCCGACCGGGCCAGTTCTCTGATGGCTATCGGGTATGCTGGGACCACTTTGAATAAAGGGAAACTGAATTTTATTCTTGCCGGGGGCATGGAAGCTCCGGTCTCCCCCTATGCGCTCTTATGTTGTAATACCTACGGGAATATTTCTCTCGATAATGAGCATCCCGCGGCTTCCTATCGTCCGTTTGACCGGGACCGTTCCGGGTTTGTCATCGGCGAAGGCGCAGGGATAGTGGTGATGGAAGATGAATCGCATTTCAAGGTCCGCAACGCACATCCGCTTGCCTGGATTGCGGGATACGGCACTACCTGCGACGGGAAATACCGGATCGAGCCCGACAGTAATCCTGCGCAGCTCATCCGGGCAATAAGCATGGCGCTGGCGGATGCGGGGATTGGGGCGGAAGAGATCGACTACATAAGCCTGGACGGTTTTGCCGTGGATATCTGGGATAAGACCGAGGCGGATGCGATCAAAAAAGTATTCGGCAAGCGTGTGGAGGGTATTCCCGTGAGTTGTCCGAAATCGATGTTCGGGAATCTGCTGGGTGCTTCGGGCGCGGTGGATCTGATCATTACCATGCTGGCTATGGAGCATAATTTGATACCGCCGACCATAAATCTGGATAACCCTGATCCGAACGGTCTGGATTATGTGGCGGGCAAGGCCCGGTTGCACGAAATACACAGAGCGTTGATCATTTCGCGCGGCAGGGGCGGGATCAATTCGGCGCTGGTTGTGGAAAAGGCGAGTTAAAAACGTGCCGGGCAGGAGCCTGCCTGACTGCCGTCAGGCCTGGAGGCTGTACCCGGTACAGATTCAACAGGGGAGGATGTTATGAAGATACTATTTGTTATGCCGAGGGTGGGGGCGTGGGCAACGCATGGTATACACCGTTCACCCAATCAGCTATATGCTCACTGGGCGGCATACGTGCGTGAAAAAGGGTATGACAACGTAGAAGTTATCGACGGCCGGGCGCTGGAAATTCCCATGGACCAGCTGGTAGAAATGACCAAAAAGAAAAATCCCGACGTGGTCGTGATAGGAGAGCAGCTGCACGGGTACGGCGGATACGGGGTCATTCAGCATTTCAACGATGCGGCCCGTTTGATAAAGGAAGCCCTTCCTAAAACCAAAATAGTGCTCGGCGGGCTCTGGTATTCGGCGATGCCGGTCCAGACGCTTGACGCCAATCCCGCGGTTGATTTTGTGGTCATGGGGGAAGAGGAATCGTTTTACGATCTTATCGAAGCTTTGGATAAGAAAAAGGCTCTTAAGGATGTTGCCGGAGTGACATCCCGCATAGACGGAAAACCGGTCATGGGGCCGCACAAGCCGCTTTTACAGGATCTCGATACTCTGCCGCTTCCGGCGTACGACCTGTTTCCCATGGATAAATACATGGGGCACACGCACTGGAAGCCGTTCGTGGATATGGTTACCTCCCGCGGCTGTCCGTCGGCGTGCACGTTCTGCTATGAATGGGACCAGTATGATCCGCGCTCTCCTTCCGATTTCCTGAAATGGCGCGCCAAATCGCCCGAGCGGGTCGTCGAGGAGCTCGAACTTTTGCATAAAAAATACGGGGTCAAGGTAGTCGTGATTCAGGATGATAATTTCAACGTGGATCCTGCGCGGGTGAAGAGATTCTGCGAGCTGAAGGAAAAGAAAAATATTCCCATCAAGTGGGTGTCCCTGGGAAGGGCGGTCGACTGGGTGAACTGCGAAGAGATCCTTCCGCTCATGAAACGCACCGGTCTCTTTATGGGGGTCTTCGGCATCGAAGTCACCACCCCGGAGGAATTGAAGAAGATCGCCAAGGGCATAACCATCGATCAGGTGAAAAAGACCATCGAAATACTGCGCAAGCACGACATCGCGATCGTGGCCGATATCATGATGGGTTTCGATTACGATACGGAGGCGATCATCAAGCAGCGGTATGAATTCACCGACGTGGTCGATCCGGATATTTTATGGATCGGTTATGTTACCCCCGCGCCGAATTCCCCCATGTGGCGGATTTCTTTAAAGAAGAACTGGATCGACCCTTCAAAGGTCAATTTCAGCCAGTGGGATTTTCTCCATCCGGTCATTCCCACCGATCATTTGAGTATCGGGGATTTGGGGCGGCTGGGATCCTGGTGCATGCGGGAGTTCTTTTCCAAACCGGGAAGGATCAACCGTATTATGGAGAGTAATTTTGATCCTCTGGCCAAACTGTGCTTTCAGGATGTTATGTCCGGGGTTGGCAAATGGGAAGCCGGCGCGACCAAAGGCGAAGTCCACGTATAATTCCATCGTGAATATCTATAGCGGCGGAGGTTGAGTATGGAGATAAAAGAGAGAGTGAAAGACCTGTTTGTGAAAGCGTTGCGGGTTAAGCCGGAAGAGCTCAAAGACGATGTCCAGCTTTATGACAGCATCGGAGTTGATTCTACCGAGATGGTCGAGATGGTGATCGCCCTGGAGAAAGAGTTTAATCTGAAGTTGAGCCCGAAGGACATCACCAAATTCTCGACGCTGAACGAGATCGAAAAGACTATTCAGTCGAAAACTCAAACCAAGGCATGAAAATAATCGATCTCAGCCTTTCCATCGACGAGAATACGCCCGAAGTCCATCCGTTCGGCATCGAACGGCTGGGCCATAAAGAGGGAGTCGATCATCTGAACTGGGTGATGATGAAGCGGACCCTCAAAGGCCGGATCGGGTTTTTATTAGGCAGGCGTATTATCAGCCCGGAAGACCTTCCTGATAAGGAATTCCTTTCACTGGAAACCGTCCATTGCCCTGTCCATATCGGCACCCATATCGACTATTCGTTCCACTACGGGACGCGTTCCGAGGACCGGCCTTCAAAGGTCATCAATGAACTGCCCCTGGAATGGTGTTTGTCGGACGGCGTGGTCCTGGACTGCACATTTAAGAAGCCGGGAGAGGTGATCTCGAGGGATGACTGCGCGGCGGCCCTCAAGAAAATAAACTATGTTTTGAAAGCGCATGATATCGTCCTTTTGCGCACCGGGGCCGACCGGTTTTACGGTACCCGCGAGTACCTTACGCAGTATCCGGGTGTCTCCCCGGAGGCCATAGCATTCATCCTGGATGCCGGCGTGCATATTATCGGCGTCGATACCCTGGGGTTTGACCGGCCTTACAAATTCATGATGGCGGATTTCATGCGTACCCGCGACGGGAAATTCCTGTGGCCGGCGCATTTTTTCGGGAGGAAACGGGAGTACGCGCATATCGAACGGCTGGCTAACCTGGACAAACTGCCGCCGTTCGGATTTAAAATTTCCTGTTTGCCGGTAAAAATCAAAGATGCCGGCGCGGCTTGGGCGAGAGTTATAGCGATGGTGGGAGAATAGCCAAGGAGGTTTCCATGGGGCATACCTGTAATTCGATTGTCATCAACGCGCCGTACGAAAAAATATTCGACATCTCCAACGATATTCCGCGCTGGACGGAGCTTTTCGGGGGGGAATACCGGAAGGCCGAAGTAGTGAAGAAGGAAGGGAATAAGATCACCTTCCGCCTTACCGATGATGAAGGGAAGTCGTGGCAGTCTTTCAGGGTTTTATGCAAAGATAATTATTTCGCCTATGCCGAACGGGAAGACCCGAAGTTTCCCTTTAAGTTCATGAAGATAGTCTGGTTATATACTCCTAAAAGCGGCGGGATCGAAATGACCTGGATACAGCATTTTGAGATGGATGAAAAAGCGAAATTCGACGATACGCAGGTAGAAGGATTTATCAATAAGCATTCTCTGGATAATCTCAAAATTTTTAAGGACGTTATTGAAAAAGAAGCCGTTCCGTGAGAAAGACCGTTTTTTCCATTCTCTGCCTTGAGGGCGCTGTCCTTTCGTTCAACGTTGCCGCCGCGCCGGCCCTTATTCCCTCTATCTCGAAAGAATTCGGCAGTAGCCAGTTTTTTACCGGGAATATTATCTGGCTGTATATGGTACCGTACGGGATAGCCGCGCTTCTGTACGGCCCCTTGTCGCGCAGTATTGATCCTAAGAAAATCGAGTTGGTGTGTTTTTCTTTTTTTTCTCTCTCCAATCTGCTGGCTGCCTTTGCCCGGAACATATACCTTTTTTTCTGCGCCCGGTTCCTGATGGGGGTGTTCGGCGCGTCGGTGATCCCGCTGGTGTTGATCCTGATTTCCCGTTATGCCGGTCCCGGAGAGCGGGGTAAGCTGGTAGGGTTTTTTTTCAGCGCAACCTTTGTCGCGTCCCTGTCGGGTTTGTTTTTGAGCGCGGTTATCCCCTGGCGGCTCATATTTTTCATTCCCGCGGCGTTCGGATTTCTCCTTTTGATTCATATGTGGATGTATCTGCCCGGTTTTAAGGAACAGGGAGGTCGGCCCGCGGTTAATTACCGGGCAGCTTTGCGAAACAAAAAGATCGCGCTGATATTCAGTTATATTTTTTCCGTCAGTTTCCTGTATCACGGCGTTCAGCAGTGGCTGTCGGTATATTTCTCGAGCGCGTTACAACTGAACCAGTTTTTTATCAGCGTTCTCTTGACGCTGACCAGTTTCAGCGGTATATTCGGCGAGATCGCCGGAGGCTGGTGCTCGGACCGCGTAGGCAGGGAGACGACCGCCGGGCTCGGGATCAGTTTGATGGTTATCTCGGTTTTCCTGTTGACGATCGGCCTGCCCGGCTGGGCACTGGCCGGTATCATGGTTGTCTGGGGATTCGGATGGACGCTTAACCACGCCGGGCTTTCGACCATGTTGACCGATCTGCCTAAAGATTTGATCAATGAAGCCGCCGGCCTTAACAGCAGTGTGCGTTTTATTGCCGGAGGATTAGGGGTTATGGCGGGCGGGGTTCTTATGCCCCGGGGTTTTCAGAGGGGATTTGCGGTTTTTGGATGCGGGTTAATCGCCCTGGCTTTTATTGCCAGGAGGTATTTTTTAAGCGGTACCAAACAACGGAGGGTACAATGATCAGTTTAAAAGGGAAAACAGCGGTAATTACCGGGGCCAGCCGCGGTATCGGCAAGGCGATTGCTTCAACCGTTGCCGGGTTGGGCGTGAATGTGGTTATCGCCGCGCGCCAGGTGGAGCCTTTGATAGAGACCGCGAATGAGCTCAAGAGGAAATTCAAGGTAAAGGTTCTGCCGGTTTCCTGTGATGTTACCAGCCTCCCCGACCTGGAAAATTTAGTTAAAGAGGCAAAAGAGGAGTTCGGTAAGATCGACATCCTGGTCAATAATGCCGGTGTTTCCAGCCAGCATCCTTTCGAGAAACAGCCGTTTGAAGACTTTGAGCGGCTGGTGCACACCAATTATCTTGGGTATGTGCGCTTGATTCGTCTGGTGATCAATGATATGATAGAGAGGAAATCCGGAGCGGTCATTAACATGGTCTCCGGCTCAACGCTGTGTGATCCTCTTCCGCGGAATTTTTTGGTGTACAGTTCGTTGAAAGTGGGATTGCGGGCGTTTTCCAAAGGGCTCTTCTGGGAACTGCGCGATCACGGTATCAAGATCACTTCGATATTACCCGGGGTTACCGATACCGATCTCACCGGGAAATTGAAAGAAATAACCGGAGATTCTTCCCGGCTGATGACCACCGAAGCCATAGAGAACGCGGTCAAATTCGCTCTTACGGTCCCCGCGAATGTGTGTCCGCTGGAGATCGCGGTTATCAATCAACAGACGCCCTGGACGGCCCCGGTTATTCCATATAAACAGGCGCATCCGGGCAAGTAGGGATGTGAGAAAAAGGTTAATGAATGTTAAAGGGGTTAAGCAAGGAAGGTGAATATGGACAGGCAGGATGAAAGGAATCTCACAATTCGGTACCTGGCGTGGCTTTACAAAACCACCAAAGAGGCCTTTGACCGGTATGAACGTAAATTCACTCAGCTTGAGATAGACGAGTATGTGCTCAAAGAGGTCGAAAAAGAGTTAAAGTATTCGTATCTCCCGGGCGAGAAAGCTCCCCTGGAGAAATTCGTGAATGATTTCCGTTCGTATATCGCGGCAAAAGAAGAATCGTGCCTGAAGCTGAAATACAAAGGAAAGAAGGTCAATCCGGAATTCCTCTTCCTCGACGTGAAGCTGAATGCCATAGAAAAAGCCATTGAGAAAGAACTGGGGAAAAAAGCGCTCCAGCAGATAAAAGAGGCCTATCAGACGGAAATGCTCAAGCGGATCATTGAAGAGAAACAGGAGAAACGTTAAGATGCTTATTGATAGTCACAGCCACTGGCTGCCGGAGGAGATCGTAGAGAACGCCAGGTTTTTTTCCGGGGCCTGGAATGATATCGAGTCTCATTTGCTGTTTATGGATGCGGCAAAGATCGGGAAGGCGGTTCTCAGTTATCCTACTTCCGACGCGCACTTGAAATTGGGAGGGAGGAAAGAGGTGTCCCGGATCTATAACGATGCGGTCGCCGGCATACTCCGGAGATTCCCCGGGCGTTTTATCGGGGCGGCGGTACTGCCGGTTGGAGATCCCCGGGAAATGGTGGAGGAGATGAATAGGGTGGTCGATGAACTTGGTTTCCGGGCGGTTTCCCTGTCCAGCAGTTACGACGGGATGTATCTTGACGATACAATGTTTGCCCCGGTTTACCAAAACGCCCGTCGTTTTCAAGTGCCGGTTTTTGTGCATTCCCAGATAGTTAATCCTATCGGTTTTGGCCGGGTAGCGGATCCGTTGCTGACCCCGGTCATCGAGTATATTTTTGACACCACCATCTGTATCGGAAAATTATTGATGTCTGATATTCTCCGGGAGTACGCGGATGTAAAGTTTATCTTCGGGTATTTCGGAGGGATGATTTGTAATCTGCGGCATCGTTTTGACGCCACCTATCAGATGCTCAGGGCGATGAATTACGTTAAAGACCTGCGCGGGAATCCGACCGATTTCCTGAAGAATATCTATGTGGATACCAGCGGTGATACGAACCGGGCAAATTTCCTCGCCGCCCTGGAATTGCTCGGCCCGGGCAGGATACTGTGGGGAAGCGACTGGCCCGCCAAGAAGGACCCCGGGGAGGGGATCGAAGCGGTAAAGTCTCTGCCGATCAGCGTTGAAGAGCAGGAAGATATACTGGGCGGGAATCTTGCGCGTATCTTGAAATGAAAAAACTAAGTTTTTCTCCCCGGGCGATTATCTTTGACATGGACGGGGTGATCGTAGACTCCATGCCATATCATTTCATCGCCTGGTATGAAGCGCTAAGGCCATGGGGGGTCCGTGTAAGCTGTTTTGACGTCTATGCCAAGGAAGGGGAACGCTGGGATAAGACACTAACCGGTCTCCTGGAAAAAGAAGGGATCTCCCCGGACGAAGAAACGATGAGAAAAATATTCCTCGACCGGAAAAAGATATTCGAGAAGTATTTTAAACGCTTCATTTTTAAGGGGGTACGGGAGTTTTTATCGTGTCTTAAAACAAAGGGATATGTCTTGGGTTTGGTGACCGGGACTCCCCTGCCGGAAGTGCGGAAGATCCTGCCCGCCGGGATCAGGGATATTTTCGCTTGTTTTATAACCGGAGACCGGGTTATTCACGGGAAACCGCATCCCGAACCGTATGTAAAGGCGGCGCGATCTCTGGGGATCAGTCCTTCAGAGTGCGTTGTAGTTGAGAACGCGCCTCTGGGGATCCGCTCCGCGAAAAGCGCGGGAATGTTTTGTATCGCCGTAAGCACCAGCCTGCCGAAGGAATATCTGGAGGAAGCGGATATCATAGTAGAACGTCTGGAGGATATTGCCGGAATTATCGATAAGAGGTGTAAAAGAAGCGGTATTCAGAAGGCCAATATCTGATCGGTTGAACAAAAGGAGAAAAAATGCAGATGCAGAAAGATGTTCATCTTACGGGAAAAGATTTGACGGAAATGGTGCAGTTACGGCCGCAGGACGTGGGGGCATACGCGATCGTGCCCGGCCCCAAAGACAGGCTTGAGGTGCTTTTGAAGAAAATAGAAAATCCCCTGCGCAACTTCTCTTTTATGGAATACACCATGTATACCGGCACTTACCAGGGTATCAAGGTGACCGCGATGAACGGGGGGAGGTTCTCTACCGACACTTCCATAACCAGCGAAGTCATGTGTAACGCCGGGATCCGGAATATTATCCGTATCGGTACCTGCGGGTCGTTGAGCGAGGACATTAAAATCGGAGACCTGGTCGTGGTGGATACCGTATTGCGCGGGGACGGGGTCACCCCCTATTACGTGGATAAGAATTTTCAGACTTCCGCGGATAAGAAAATTACCGATACTCTGGCAGCGGCGGCAAAAGATATGGGCTGTACGGTGCACCGGGGTTGTGTCTGGACTACCGATGCGCTTTTGCGCGAGACCAGGGATATAGTCGAGGCCAAGCGCGGGGAAGGCGCGGTTGCCGTGGACATGGTTTCTTCCACCCTTCTGACCATCGCCCAGATGTACCGGGTGAAAGCGGGCTCGATTCTCGCGGTCAGCGATAACGTTATTACCGGCGAGATGGGATTCATGAACCCGCTGTATTATATGGCGGAAACGAAAATGATAGAGATAGCTCTGGAGACGGTCAAGAGATTGAACGATGGCTTATAGGCAATAAGCTATAGGGGGGCCCTATAGCCCATAGACTCCCGGCTATAGCCTGCTTCTCATTTCAGGAGTTAAAATGAATAACCCGATGATTAAATACTCCCCTTTATTCTGGCCTATTCAATTCAGGAACAACAATATTTACATTCTTGATGAGACCGTTTTGCCCCATAAGCTCGTTTATATCAAAGCGGAGAATTACGCGCAGGCCTGCAAAGCCATCAAGGATATGAAAACGCGCGCCGTGGGACAGGTGATCCTGGTGTTTTATATTTTTTTGCAGGTGATCCGGGAGCACAAAAACCGGATAAATATCCTGCCGTTATTGGAGAAAGCCGCCGCGGCCATAAACATTA
>JAQTZX010000040.1 GCA_028687525.1 Candidatus Omnitrophota bacterium | reverse complement strand
GTTTAATATTCCGATAATTATCGCGGGTTGGACTAAAGGGCAATCCACAAAACAACCATTGATGTCCAGGTGCGGGTGTAATACGCATCAACCCGAATTCCACTCTATGGCTAAAGCTACGGAAGAATTTATGTATAGCTACCTGAAAAATAACCCTAAATATAAAAATTTTCCTAAAAGCATGGAAGAAGTTTTAAAGCGGGCGAGAATGAGGCAGAAATGCGTTGTTTTGTCTCCGCACTGGTTTTTACCTTTTGGTTCAGAAGTTTACGTCGAAACGATAAAAAAAGAGCTCAAATGGAAATTGCCTCGATTAAGTTATCCGGCAAACTCAACCAATTGTTACCTGAATTTCATCTCTGTCCACAAAGCAATGCAAGATTACGGGTATACGCATTATCATGTTGAAATGAGCAAGCTTATCCGGGAAGGCTTATTGACCAGGGAAGAGGCCTTGAAGGACCTGGAAGTGAATTTTTCCGGGGAATTGTTGAATTCAATCGCTGAAAAATTAGGCGCACCTTTGAATAATTAATTATTGGAAAGCAATTATGAGTTTTCCATCGCTAAAAGAGATGACCGGGAGATTATTCCGGGCGGTACAGAAAATATTGCTGGCTGTTTTCCTGGTAATAATCTATTTCTTTGGTTTTGGGCTTACTCTTGCCCTGGCGGTCTTATTCAATCCTAAAATTATTTTTGCCGGTAGAAAAAACAAAGAATCCTCCTGGGTAAGAGCCGAAGGCTACCAGCCGGACTTGGAGGATTGCCTCAGGCAGTCTTAGAGAGGGAGAGGAATGGGAAAAATTTCCTATATGTTTAAAGAGATGTTTTACCCCCTTTTTTACCAAAGCATATGAAACCAGAACGAACCGGTGACAGTCGAAAGGATCTTTTTCAGAACACAAAAGGCATATCTTCCGCCCTTTCCGTATTCCGTTTACTATCTTCTCGATGCCCCGTTTAAAAACCGCCGTTTCCCTGACTTTTCTGAAATCGGCCGTCTCCCTGTCTGAAAAATATAATTCGCGGTTTTGATACCGCGCCCCTAACGATGCGCCCATGAAAACGTACGCGATGCCGTTCTGCCCTAAGAACGCTTTGATATTATCTCTGTTGTATTGAGGATTATAACGGCTGTACGGGACGCTTCGGACATCAATAAGCAAATCGATACCATGAAGCTTCAATAAACCCGCCAAGTAATCATTCGCATGAGTAGAATGACCGAGAGTAAAACATTTATGCTGAACAAGCATGATGGGCCTTTCACATCACGGCCGGGAACCCGCTCTGCCTGCCGGACACCTGACAGTCTGATGAAAAAACCTGCCTGCCGACAGGCAGGCCCAATCTGCTGCGTTGCGCGCGTCGTTCCTTTGTGCGGCGTACACATATCATACGCCTGCGCAGGAGCGCATACCAAACCATCCTTATGGCCCGGATGCTCCGCGGTCACTTCCGCGCGCGCCTTACATCTTGGGCTTTTTGATCAAACTGCTTAAGAGTTTTTTTCACCACCCTGCTAATTATTCTCCCAGAAAGCTTTACCGTTGTTCTGATCGACCAGGCCGCGCACAATGCCTACGATGTAGGGGTCATATTTAGAGCCGCATCCGCCGTTGAGCTCTTCCATGGCTTTTGCCACGCCCAGCGCCTCCCGGTATGGGCGGTAGCAGGTCATGGATTCCAAAACATCGCTGACGGCGAGGATCCTCGCCTCGGGGAGTATTTCCTCGCCTTTGAGCTGACGGGGATAACCGGAGCCGTCCAGGCGTTCATGATGCTGGTATACGATCTCGGCGAGAGAAAAAGGAAATTCAATATCTTTAATAAGGTTGTAGCATTTGATCACGTGTTCCTGCACCAGTGAATATTCGAGATCGCTCAATCTGCCCGGCTTATTCAGGATATCCAGAGGAATGCTGATCTTGCCCAGGTCGTGCAGTTCTCCGGCGAGTTTCATGCCCAGCCGGCGGTTCTCGTCCCAGCCCAGTTCTTTGCAGATACGCTCGGCGATACCGGCCACATGACGCACATGGCTGAAGGTATAGGGGTCGCGCATTTCAAGGGCCTTGCCCAGCACAGCGAGTGTGCTTACCATCATGCTCAAGCGTTCCTTTTCCAGGTTGGCGTACTCGGTCATGTCGCGGGTAATCCCCATGGTGCCGATAATCTCTCCGGTACGGTCGTACATGGGGATCTTAGTGGTAATAACCTGGTTCCAGCTCCCGTCGACAAGCAAAGTGCGCTCTATTTTCCCCACAATGGCCCGGCCGGTCTTCAAGATATAATTATCGTCGGCAAACATCTTCTCGGCCTGGTCCCTGGGGAAAAAATCGAAGTCGGTCTTACCGATGATCTCTTCGGCGGGACGGCGGGCTCCTTGAGCGTAAAACTTATTCACTTTAATGAGCCGGTTGGCGCTGTCTTTGAAATATATGGCGTCCGGCATATTGTCCAAGAGGTTTTGAAAAAAATCTTTTTCCAAAGAAAGCTGTTCCTCGAGTATTTTGCGCGATGAAATATCCTCAATGACACCGTCGAAATATTCCACGCCGGTATCTTCCAGGCGGGTGTAACGCGCTTTAATAGCCACCCAGGCCCTGCGGTCGGGGAAGGTGCGGAAAAGAGTTTCATATGAAGTGACATTACCCTGTTCGCGCAGTTTTTTCAGGAACACTTCTTTCTCGTCGAGGTTGAAGAATATGGAATCCATTGTTACGGGAAGAAGCGCATCCACGGAAGGATATTCAAGCAGCCGGGCAAGCACGGAATTCACGGATATGAATTTTTGCGCGGGGCTGATGGAGTAACGGAAAATACCTATACCTAATTTATCTGCGGCGGCGACATCGATAAAAAAAGGCTCATTCATTGTTTTTTATTCCTGGTATCCCCGGCGAGGATGATCGCTTCAGCGACCTCCCGCATCGATTTACGGCTGTCCATGCTCTGCCGCTGGATGAGCCTGTACGCTTCCGACGGCAAAACATTGGCATCCAAAGAAAGGATCTCTTTAGCGCGTTCTATAACCTTACGCGTGGCCAGAGCTTCTTCCGCGCTGCGCGCGCGCAAGTCAAGCTCCGCATTCTCGATAGCCACTGCCGCCTGGCCTGCAAGAGCAGTAAGCACCGCCAGTTCCTGGACGGTAAATTTGTGTTTCTTGGAAGTATAACAGTTCAACACCCCGATCACACGTTTCTTCACCGCCAGGGGAACACTGACAAGGGAAACAATCCCCTCTTTTTTCGCGATATCCCTGTTGATGTAACCGGGATCTTCGCGCACATCCAGGACACAAACAATCTTATTATCTTTCGCGGCCAATCCCGATATCCCCTGCCCCACTTTAACGTTTGGTTTTTTATTGTAGGCTTCGGAAATGGATTGGGTGGCCCTGACCACCAATTCCTGTGTTTCGGGATCAGCCAGCATAAGAGAACATATCTTGGAATTCATGATCTCGGCGGTAACCTGGACGATAAGACGCAAAAGCTCATCAAGGTACATCCCGGAGGTGATCAAACCGGCGACCTTGGCGAGGGCGCCGATCTGCTTAAGGTAGATCTCGTAATTTTGTTTGCTTTTCATCTCTTTTACAGGATCGGCAGATATTTATCCACTTCGTACTGGGTTACCTGCGCCTTGTATTCATCCCATTCCATTTTTTTGTTGCGGATAAAATATTCGAAGAGGGTCTTCCCCAGGGCCTCTTTCACCAGTTCGCTCTCTTCGGTCAACCGAATGGCCTCCAGCAGATCCTCGGGCAGAGAATAGATACCCGCGTTCCTGCGCTCTTCATCCTCCATGCGGTAGATGTTGTCGTTCGCCGGCTCCGGCAGGCGGTAATTTTTCTTGATACCTTCCAGACCCGCGGCAAGCATTACCGAAAATGCCAGGTACGGATTGCACGCCGGATCCGGGGAACGGTATTCTATGCGGGTAGCTTTTTCTTTCCCCGGCTTGTACATGGGAATACGGATAAGCGCGGAACGATTCATATTCGCCCAACAGATATACACCGGAGCTTCGTATCCGGGAACAAGACGCTTATATGAATTCACCCACTGACTGGTAACCGAGGAAATTTCCCGCGCGTGCTTTATCAGTCCGGCGGTATAGGCTCTGCACATCGGCGAGATATGATATTTATCGTTCTTGTCATAAAAAACGTTCTTGTCGCCTTTGAATAACGACTGGTGCACGTGCATGCCCGAACCGTTAATGCCGAATATGGGCTTGGGCATGAAAGTGGCATACACGCCGTGCTGGCGGGCAACCTCTTTCACAACCAGACGATAGGTCATCACGTTATCGGCCATGGTAAGCGCGTCGTTATAACGCAGGTCGATCTCATGCTGGCTGGCAGCGACTTCATGGTGGCTGTATTCCACGGTAATGCCCAATGCCTGGAGAGTAAGAATGGTATCCCGGCGAAGGTCCTGGGCTACATCAAGAGGGACTAAATCAAAATATCCTCCCTGGTCCAGCGGCTGGGGAATCAGGGAATCTTTAAAATAAAAAAATTCCAGTTCCGGGCCGACGTTAAAAGTAAGCCCTTTTTCTTTAATCCTGGCCAGGTTGCGTTTCAAGACGTTGCGCGGATCACCTTCAAACGGCTTGCCGCTTGGTTCGTAAATATCGCAGAACATCCTGCCCACGGCGTGTTCATCCCCCGAGCGCCATGGAATGACCGCGAAAGTATTGAGATCGGGACGGGCTATCATGTCCGACTCCTCGATGCGCGCGAAGCCTTCTATCGATGAACCGTCAAACCCCATCCCCTCTTCAAGGGCGCCTTCAAGTTCATCCACGGTTATGGCGAACCCTTTCAGGAACCCGAGTACATCGGTAAACCACAGACGCACGAATTTGATCTTGTGTTCTTTTACCAGCTTTAACACATCTGTTTTTGTCTTATTTGCCACGTTTCCCTCCGGGTGATATGGTTTTGAGAAATATTTCCATGCGCGCAAGCGCTTCTTTGAGATCTTCGTAGCTGGAAGCGTAGGATATGCGCACGCGGTCAAGCAACTCGTCGCCGAACGCGGTTCCGGGCACGATCGCCACTTTATGTTCCTGCAGCAGTTTTTTACAGAAATCAAGGGAACACATCCCGGTACTGCGTATGGACGGAAACGCGTAAAAAGCACCTTGCGGTTTCCGGCATTCCAGTCCGATACGGTTCAAGCCGTCCACGATCAATTCCCGCCTGCGGCGGTATTCGCGTTTCATCTCTTCGACAGAAGCATGGCCGGTCTGCAATGCCTCGCAGGCCGCCATCTGGCTGGTGATAGAAACACACATAATAGTATACTGGTGGATCTTGGTCATGGCCGCGATGATCTCTTTGGGGCCGCAGGCAAAACCGATGCGCCAGCCGGTCATAGCGTAACTTTTTGAAAAACCATCCAGGTAGAGCGTTTTTTCCTTCGCCCCCGGGAGGGTCGCGAACGGAGTATGGTCGAAGTCATAGGTCAATGCCCCGTAAACCTCGTCGGTGATACACAGCAGTTTATGCTTGAGGGCAACTTTTTTAATAGCGTCCAACTCTTTCCGGGAATAGGAAACTCCGGTGGGATTCACCGGATAGTTAAGAAGCAAAGCTTTGGTATTCTTGTCCAGCGCTTTTTCAAGCGCCGAGGGCGTGAGACGGAAGTTGTCTTTCCGGGTATCGATGAATACCGGGATGCCCCCGGCTAACTCAGTGACCGGCCCGTAGGAAACATAGCTGGGCGCGGGAATAATAACTTTGTCTCCCGGATTCATGATCGCGCGCAGAGCCAGATCCACGCCTTCGCTCACTCCAACGGTAATAAGGATCTCTTCATCCGGACTATAGTCAAGGCCGTAGTTCTTTTTCAAAAACCGGTTCAGTCCCAGGCGTAGTTTATACAAACCCTTGTTGGAAGTGTACGAAGTGAACCCCTGTTCAAGGGAATATATCCCCGCTTCCCGCACCGGCCAGGAAGTAACGAAATCCGGTTCTCCTACGCCAAGAGAGATCACGTCATCCATTCCCAGCACCAGCTCGAAGAACGCCCGGATGCCGGAAGGTTTCATTTTATCAACGCATTTTGAGATATAGGTATCCATGATTAAAGATACGGGGTGTAAGTTAAACCGGCTTAATATGAAATTGCGATCCTTTTATTTTCTTCTTTGTATTTCAGCACGACGCCGTTCTCCTTATATTTCCTAAGCAGGAAATGAGTGACCGTGCCTTTTACGCCTTCAAGAGGTGAAAGTTTTTCGGCCACGAACTTGGCGGCGGTATGCATATCTTTCCCCTCAACGATAAGGAGCAGATCGAATGTCCCGGAAACCAGGTAACAGCTGGAAACCTCGGGAAATGAGTAAATACGTTCGGAGAGCTTGTCGAATCCGACGTCTTTCTGCGGGGCGATGTTAACCTCGATAAGGGCGCGAACCGCAGCGTTATCATCCTTAACCAACTCCTTGTTGATAACCGTTTTGTACCCTATTATTATACCGTCCTTCTCATACTTCGCGACCGCCTTTTTCACGGCGCCTATTTTTCTCCCGGTCATCTTGGCGATATCTTCCAGGGGCACGCGCGCGTTCTTTTCCAATATCTCGAGTATCTCGTCCATAATCCCTCCACTGTTAAATCTTACCGGCCACCCGGCGCTTATAATTCGAATATGTCATCATCCACGCGGCTTTATCGACCCTTACCCGCGGCAAAACCTGATTTTTCAAGCGGGATGCTATCCGTTTACGCATAAAAATCCCTTCCGGGATATCAACAAATTTGATCGGATTTTACAACAAACTATCTGCTAAATAGCGTCCGGATATAGAATTATATACCTGGGACAGGCCACGGTCAAGGTAAAAAAACCCGTTGGAAGCTGTATGGCAGGACTCAAACGATAAGATTTCTAAAAAAACCCCTTCAGAAACTACTCCGCAAATCGCGATAAGGACAAATCCCCGGAAGAATTATTTGGATTTGATGGCCATTATCTTAATGAAGTCGGCAGCGTCTTCTATCTTATCGGTTACTCCCTCAAGGTATTCGGCCAGCTGATACGTTAAAAGCAGACTGGTCGGTTCGAGTTTGGTATGGATGACGGCTTCTATAAGCGTCTTTTTCTGGTCGTCGGCGTCGTGTTCGATGCGCGCAACTTCTTCGCAGTCGGCGATGGCTTTTTTCAGGTCATTCTTGATAATGGCCTTGATCGCGTCCTGCAGTTTGGCAATAGAGGCAACGATCAATTCGGTGGCGGTAGAAATATTTTTAAGGATATTGTCGGGCAGTCTCTGTTCAATAAAACCCAGGAGCCGCGCCGCGCCGTTGGTCCAGTCCGCGATCTTATCCAGGGTGGTGACAAAATGCATAAGGTCCGCCCGGTCCGGAGGCATAAGCAAACTTTCGGATAATTCGGTGACCATTTTCGAACGCAGGATATCCGCCTGATGTTCGCTTTCCCGCACATTCTCAATAGCTTTGGCTTTTGTGTTCAGATCCCCGGCAATAAAAGCTTTGACCGCCTCTCCGAAATAAGTAACGGTCTTATAGGTCTCATCGACGTGTTTACGGGCATCCTCCAGAATAGACCGTTCTTCTTCCATGCCCAGCCATCCCAGGATATTCCTTATCTCTTTCATTTTAACCTCCGCGCGAAACTACGTTTTCAAGAAAACCGCTTCCCACGAATCGTTCAGCGACGACTCCCTTGCCGGCAGGACAAACAGCCGGCGATTTTCAGTGATTAGCAGGGTGCTGAAAAACCCTCTTAAGCATTCTGATGAAAAAGCCTGCCGGCAGGCAGGCTTTTTCATCAGGCTGAATGTTTTATACTTTCTTATACCATAAAAAAAACAGGATTACCTTGAATACCGCAAAACTGATAATCCCGGTTACAAACGGTGTGGCCAGCCAACAAACGATTATTTCCTTCACGATCTTTATGTTTAAAACCCGCAATCCTCTCACCAGCCCCACCCCAAAGATCGCGCCCACAATAGAATGGCTGGTGGAAACCGGAATGCCGAATACGGTATAAATATGTACGTTAATGGCGCTGGCCAATTGCGCGGAAAAAGCCATGATCGGCAGAAGATTGGTTATTTCGGAACCGATGGTCTCAATAACTTTATATCCCCACGTTAGTATCCCGGCCAAGATGGCCAGCCCTCCTACAACGACCGCGATTTTGGCATCGATGATGCCCGCTCCAACGATAACCCCGGTGGCATTTGCCACGTCATTAGCACCCCAGGTATAGGCCACGTAACAACCGCTGACAATTATCAAAAAAGCGACACTGGACCTTAAATACTTTCGGGGAATAATCCTGGGCAGTATATTCTTAAAAATCCGGAAAAATATGTATCCGAATATCGCGGCGCCCAACGGTGTGAATATCCAACAGATGAAGATATCCAGGAGACAGCGCCATTGTACCGGAGCGCCGATAGCCAACCCCGATCCGGCAACCGCTCCGACTATAGCATGACTGGTGGAAATCGGCATTTTCCAGTAGGTTGCCAAAACCACCCAGGCGCAGGCGCCGAAACAAGTTACCAACGCCAGATACACGGCCATATCCCCCGGAAGTTGATGTATGGGAACGATCCCTTTTCCTATGGTCTTGGTAACATAACAACCCTGCAAATACGCACCCAGGAAACCGAATATACAAATCAGAATAATTGCCTGTTTGAGGTTTAAAACCCGCGATCCCACGGCGGTGCCTAAAGAATTGGCGGCGTCGTTGGCGCCGATGGACCAGCCGACGGCAAGCCCCATTAAAAGAGTGATCCCGATAAAAAGCAGCTGCATATTATTTAATTTTCCATTCGTAGGTATTTGACGATTGGTTCAAGATTTCCAGGGGCGAGCCGGACGGAGCTTCCTGTTGAGTGCGCTTGGCATACTGTTTTTGTACCTCTCCCACGCTGATTCCGTTTTTGGCGGCTATTACCCGGTATATCACCATACGGTCGGCGTTCTCGGCATCAACCAACTCCTGCGTTCTGCTGTCGGCTTTATCCGCGGCGCGTATTTCAACCAGGCCCAACCTGTTTTCTCCCGCTATACCCTGTCCCTCCAGGGCGAATAACGCCGGGAGACGATCCCTTCTTCGCAGGGCCGCGTCTTCGACTTCCTTGCTTAACCCCTGTTGAGCATATGCTTCAGGGACCAATAATCCAAGCAGGCTGTGTTTATCGTCTTTCTGCGCGGGCTGGGCAGGCTTGCTGCCATATACGATACTGTCAATATCACTAAGATCTTTTTCCACGTGTTGATAAACATCCACCCGCATGATGACATTCATATCCACCTTGATGGGATCTTTGGTCCCGCCGACTTTC
>JAQTZX010000039.1 GCA_028687525.1 Candidatus Omnitrophota bacterium | reverse complement strand
ATGTAATCATCCGTCCCGAGATCAAAACCTTTGAGTCTGTCGTCAACATCTGAAAGAACGCTCAGCATGATAATGGGGATATGCCGCGTATGAGAATTAAGCCTTATGCGCCGGCACGCCTCCCAGCCGTCAATCCTGGGCAGCATGATATCGAGAATAATCAAAGCGGGCTTTTCAACCGCGCATATTTCCAGCGCCTCAACGCCGTTCTCTGCGGCAAGCACATCGTACCCGGATATCGTCAAATTGAAAGCAATCAGCTTAACCAGTTCCTTTTCATCATCGACGACTAAGATTTTTCTCTTTGAAATCATATACTCTCCGTTCTTTTATCTTCAAGGAAAGTATACAGACCGACGGTTACGATATCATTAAGACAGTGTGACTTTTTTGTGAATTTATTGGAGGGTTTTTGATGATAAAAATACTGCGAGAAGCTGTTAAGCCAGAGGAATGATGAAGCTGAAGGTGGAGCCGCGGCCGGGCTCGGACTTTACCCGGATCTGGCCGCCGTGGGCGGATACAATATGTTTAACGATGGACAAACCAAGCCCTGTACCGCCGAGTTCGCGGGAGCGGGCCTTATCAACACGGTAGAACCGCTCAAATATACGCGGGAGGTCCGCTTCCGAAATACCAATGCCGGTATCCGAAATGTCGACCTGCAGCCCATTTTCAACTACGTGAGCGGAGATAGTTGCCGAGCCGCCTTCGGATGAGTATTTTACGGCATTATCAAGGAGATTGATCATAACCTGGGAAAACCTTGTTTCATCGGCCCTGATCCGGGGCAGGCTTTGAGGAATGTCGATTTTCAGCGTGATTGATTTCGCTTTGGCCTGATTATCCACGATCGCCACCGCTTTTTTTATCAATACAGCGGGGTCAAGGGAAGAGAAAGACATCTCCAACTTACCCGATTCTATTTTCGACAGGTCCAGGAGATCATTTATCAAAGAAGCCAGGCGGTTTGCATCCTGATAAATAATATTTATGAATTCCCCGGCATTATCCTTGTCTTCGAGCGCCCCTTCCAGGAGCGTTTCCGCATAACCTTTTATGCTGGCTATGGGAGTACGCAGTTCATGGGAAACATTGGCCACAAAATCCCGGCGTATTTTCTCAAGCCTTATCAGTTCGGTAATATCGTGAAAAACCAATATCGCGCCTTCAAGCCGGTTATTACGCATGATCGGCACGCCGTTTATCTTGAAAGTTTTTTCTTCCGGGGCATCAATAACGATCTCTTCGGTCGCAAGATGCTGCCTGCCTTTAATGATTCTTCCAACCATCTCCTCCACCGCGGTGTTACGAATAACCTCCAGCGGCATTTTACCTTCGGGGCTTGTTTCAATGAAAAAGAGTTTCCGTAAAGAAGGATTCATGAGGGTTATCTTTTCTTCCGCGTCGGTAACAATCACCCCTTCGAACATACTCGATAAGACCAGGTCGAGCTTTGTCCTCTCGGAATTTATCTTTTCGATCTTATCCTTGATATCATCGGACATAACATTCAATGCCCGGGCGAGGTCGCCGATCTCGTCCCGGCTGTGGATGGAGGTTTTCCTGGAAAAATCGCCCCGCGCCATTGATCCGGCTATTGAAGACATTTCGCTCAGCGGACGCGATATAAACACGGAGAAAAAAACAGTCGATCCGAGACTGAACAGTAAGATCCCGGCAACACTTACGCCGACCGCTCTCCTGACATTCTCCTGCAGTATTTCTATATCATGCAGAGGAACGGAAAGCCTCACAATGCCCCGGCCTGCTTCCGCACCGAAAGGGACCGCCATATAAAGCATGTCTTTTTTAACGGTATAGCTGAAACGCCTGCTCACCCCGAAACCTTTGGCTAACGCGTCCGTGACTTCGGGCCTGCCCGCGTGATTTTCAACGGCCGGCAGCAGATCTCCGGCCAGATCGGTATCGCCCAGGACTTTACCGTCGGGGGCGATAATTGTCGCGCGCAGCCCCAGGGTATTCCCTATCTTGACCGCGAAAGCCTGAAAATCAGACGGAAAAGTTTTGTCTTTTTGGAGCGCTTCAAGAAGATCTTTGCTTAAGAAAAGCTGCCGCTTGACATTGCCGGCGGCAGTATTCTCCACGTAGGATTTCAGGCGGGAAACCAGATATACGGATCCTGCCGAGACTGCCAGGATAACGATGAAACAAAAAATAAAAGCCAGCTTCCAATAAAGCTTAATCCGCATCTTCTTTCCATCTATACCCCAGGCCTCTGACGGTCTCGATCATATCCCCCATTTTCCCGAGTTTTTCCCGGAGACGCTTAATATGCGTATCGACGGTGCGGGTAAAAACATCAGAACGCATATCCCACACATCGGACAATAACCGGTCCCGCGACTGGATGCGCCCGGTTCTTTCGATAAGCGTAATCAGCAGTTTAAACTCGATAGGGGTAAATTCGATTTCTTTATTATCAACCGTGACCCTGTGCCGGGGGACATCTATAACCAAAGCCCCTCTCTTGATAATATCCCCGGGCGGTTCCTCGGATTTTCCCCTTCTTAAAACCGCTTTTACGCGCAGCATCAATTCCCGGGGGCTGAAGGGCTTTACCACATAATCATCAGCCCCCAGTTCGAGACCGACAATCCTATCCACCTCTTCGCCTCTGGCGGTAAGCATTATAATGGGGATATCCCTGAGTTTGGCATTTTGTTTGATGACCCGGCAGACTTCAAAACCGTCCATTTTAGGAAGCATAATGTCCAGTATTATCAAATCCGCGCCTTGCCTGCATAAAACATCCAACGCTTCTTCGCCGTCTTCCACAGTCGTACAGTCATACCCGGATTTCTCCGCATTGTATTCAACAAGCTTCGATATGTGCTTATCGTCTTCGATTATAAGTATTCGTTCTTTAGGCATTTTCGCCCCTTCTGTTCTTCCGCTTATTCTGCGCCGTGTTACCCGGCGCTATCGGGCTACGCGGCATACTTACGTTTTTTGCAGATACACAGTCTGCGTAGGATAAGCAAATTCTATATTCCGCTTGTCAAATTCCTCTTTAATCGCAAAATTAATTTCCTGCTGGATATCCATATATTTATTGTAGTCGGGGCTTAAAATAAAATATACGATTTCAAAGATAAGGCTGAAATCGCCGTACCTGAAGAAGTGGGCGCGGTCAAAAGCCGTATCTTTGGTGTTTTTGATGATATTTTCGATAATCTTGGGGATTTCTTTCAATTGTCTGAAAGAAGTCTGATACGTTACGCCGATACTGAACAAAATACGCCTTTTTTCCATAAGCTTGTAATTACGCACGCGCGAATCGGTAAGATCGGTATTGGAAAATATCACCTGCTCTCCCCCTAAACTGCGTATGCGCGTGGTTTTAATCCCGATATACTCGACCGTACCCATAAAATCGCCGATAATTATAAAATCTCCCAGCTTAAAAGGCCGGTCGAATATTATAGAAAAATAACTGAAAAAATCTTTCAAAAGCGCCTGCGCGGCGACAGCTACCGCGATCCCTCCGATTCCCAAACCGGCGATTATCGTGGAAACTTTATATCCGAGATTATCCAGTAAAATTATCGCCGCCATCGCCCAAATCAAAAATTTCACCACTTTCAACATTCCGTCAAGAGTACGTACCATCGCGGAATCTTCCTGCCTGCTGGTCAAATAAACATTCAGGCTGTAACCAACCAGCATAACAATTACACGTGTGGCAAAAAATGTTATAACGACCAGCTGCAGGGCGTTCGCCACGCCGTCTATTTCCGGCGGCAAGTTTAGTATCTTTACGCTCAAATAAAAACAGCTCAAATACAACCCGGGTAAAACAACCTTTTCGATAATCGTTACCAGGAAATCATCGAACGTTGTAACGGTCTTCTCGGCAAATTTTTTCAGGCGTTTTATAAATGCCCAGATGACCACTTTCACGAACAGCAGACTCAGGAACAGCGTCAATAAAGCGATACCGTAATCCAAGACACGATTGCCGAAGAATACCTGCTCCAAGATTTTCAGATTCATTTTTCCCTCCATAAAAAAACCATCTTGCACGCTTACGCAAGATGGCGGCCCGACCATCCACGCTCCTCCGGGTTTTATCTGTATATTCCCGGACCACTTGATCCTTTACTCTTATATAAAATTTATTATAGCATAGGCAACAGCGGATACAACAAGTTTATAGCTCCTCTCCGGGGATTGGGAAGAGAAATTGCACCTCCGCCCCCTTAAGACCGTAAAAAATTAAAAGAGTTGGTTTTAAAGATTTTTTCCGTCATCATCAGACTGTTGGTTATACGAATATCCATTTCATTCCTTCTTATCGTAGTAAGTATCGTCTTCCTGAACACTATGCCCGTCTTCATATATATGCGCTGTCCAGCAATCGGCGAAATGCACCAGCAAGGTTAAAGGCGTTTCACGATGGGCCACTTCCTTGTTGGCTTCGACATATTGTCCGTCATGATATAAAATCGCCTGGGCTTCCGAATCGGATAAGGGGATATATTTAGAGATCAAATACAGGCTTCGCGCGGCCAGGTTCATGTAAGTTTCTGCGGGATTTACTTTATAAGTCATATCCCTGTTCCTCACTTCCCACGCATTGTCATTCTTAAGGTATCTGGGCTTCCCGGGCATACCGATTTTACCGGCATCATGCAATAATCCCACGATAACACAGGTTTCTTCGGACAACCGGGGAGCGAGGGTTTCCCGTAACTTGAGGAGTGTTTCAGTAACACCGACACTATGCTCAAGCAGTCCGCCTTCTTTATTCAAATGGAACCTTGTGCTCGCGGGACTGGTAAGCCAGCTGGTTTCCTTCTCGAGCATTTGCATAAAAGCGCCGAATTCTTTTTTCCGTTTAATAACTTTCTTTTTAAATACCTCATAAAGCTCATGCGTATCCACTTAAATCCTCCCTTTTTAAAGAAAACCTTTTTCGCAATATCTGCTCAAGACCGGTTCCCCGGCCCGCCGTTCCGTTATCGTTTGTTTATTAAAATATAATCCCGCCCTTTGCTGTGATCTCCGGCCTTAGCCGTTGCCGCCACATTCCCGAGCCGCCCGGATTCTTTAAGCTTGTTATAAATCAGAACCCAAACACAATCCCGCCGCCCGGAAAGGCGGCTTCGATCAAGAATTTTAAGAACGCAGTGGATGTCTTCCTGCGCTAAAGCTCCGGGGGATTCCCTGCCTGCCGGCAGGCGGCCAGAAGGACATTAAAAGATACCACGGCTGTCAAGCTGTGGTACTCCATTTCCAGTCGCGGACTTCCGGCAAATCCAAACCGTATCGATCAATGTATTGTTTGTGCTCGAGGAGCTTATCCTGCATCATCTGTTTGAGATCGGCTCCCTGAGCGCCCAATCCCGGAACCCGGTTTATCACATCCTGCACCAGGTGAAATCTATCAAGGTCGTTTAGAACCGTCATATCGAAGTACGTCGTGATGGTACCTTCCTCCTTATAGCCCCGGACATGCAGGTTTTCGTGGTTATGACGGCGATAAGTCAATCTGTGCACCAGCCAGGGATAACCGTGGAACGCGAAGACGACCGGCTTGTCTTTAGTGAACAACGCATCGAAGTCCCGGTCGCTCAGCCCGTGAGGATGTTCTGTATCCGGTTCCAGCTTCATCAAATCTACAACATTGATCACGCGAATCCTCAAACCGGGCAAATACTTACGAAGGATGGAAACGGCAGCCAACGTCTCGAGCGTCGGCACGTCTCCGCAACAAGCCATCATCACATCCGGTTCCTTTCCCCGATCACTGCCCGCCCATTGCCATACGCCGATCCCTTTGGTACAATGTTCGACCGCCTCATCCATAGTTAACCATTGAGGCGCCCGGTATTTTCCCGCAATAACGACGTTAACATAATTCCGGCTCCTCAAACAATGATCCCCCACCGACAACAAACAGTTGGCATCGGGAGGAAGATACACACGTACGACAGAAGCTTTTTTGTTTACCACGTGATCAATGAAACCGGGGTCTTGATGGGTAAACCCGTTATGAGCTTGCTGCCAAACATGGGATGCAAGCAGGTAATTGAGCGAAGCTATTTTCTTTCGCCACGGCAATTCTGCGGTAACTTTCAACCACTTGGCGTGCTGGTTGAACATCGAATCGACAATGTGAATAAAAGCCTCGTAGCAGTTAAACAAACCGTGCCTTCCGGTAAGCAGGTACCCCTCGAGCCAGCCTTCGCATTGATGCTCGCTTAACATCTCAATAACCCGGCCTTCGGATGCGAGAAATTCATCGTTCGCTGCCGTCCGGGCTTCCCATTGCCGTTTGGTGGCCTCGAAAACGGAATTCAACCGGTTGGAAAGCGTCTCATCAGGGCCGAAGATCCGGAAATTTCTCTGCTCCTTATTGAGAGTAACCACATCACGCAAGAAATCTCCCAGTATATGCGTATCGGATGCCTGAACCGATCCCGGTGAAGACAGATCCACCGCGTATTTCCGGAAGTCCGGCATTAACAGATCACGCAGTAATAACCCGCCATTGGCGTGAGAATTGGCTCCCATTCTTCGCCCGCCCTTGGGCGCCAGTTCGGCCAATTCCGGTAAAAACCGTCCGGTCTCATCGAAGAGTTCTTCAGGTTTATAGCTTCTCATCCAATTCTCAAGGAGTTTCAGATTTCCGGGGTGCTCGGAATCAACCGGGAGCGGAATCTGATGAGCTCGAAAGGTACCCTCGATTTGCAGGCCATCGACGAACTTCGGGCCGGTCCAGCCTTTAGGTGAATTAAGGACTATCATCGGCCAGCGCGGGCGAGCGGCATCATTTTTGCTCCGCGCATTACTTTGTATTCTCCGGATTTCCGTAATGACTTCTTCCAAAACAGCGGACATGTGCCGGTGCATATTTTCCGGTTCATCACCTTCCACAAAGTAAGGCGTCCAGCCGTAGCCACGGAACAGTTGCTCCAGTTCCTCATGCGTAATGCGGGCCAGCACGGCCGGGTTGGCAATTTTGTAACCATTGAGATGTAGGATCGGCAGCACGGCTCCGTCAGTAACCGGATTAAGGAATTTGTTGGAGTGCCACGCCGTTGCCAATGGGCCTGTTTCAGCTTCTCCGTCTCCAACGATACAGGCGGCGATCAGATCCGGATTATCGAAAACGGCCCCAAAAGCGTGGCTGAGCGAATACCCCAGTTCTCCGCCTTCATGAATCGACCCCGGGCACTCGGGAGAAACATGGCTGGAAATTCCTCCGGGGAACGAAAATTGCGTGAACAGCTTTTTCAGTCCGGCTTCATCCCGAGTAATATTCGGATATATTTCACTGTAAGTACCCTCGAGATAAACATTACCCACCAGCGCCGGACCGCCATGTCCGGGACCGGAGATATAGATCATATCCAGATCATACTTCTTGATAACCCGGTTCAGATGAACATATATAAAGTTCTGTCCCGGGGTGGTACCCCAATGCCCGAGCAGCATTGACTTCACGTGCGACGGTTTTAACGGTTCCCGAAGCAAAGGATTATCGCGAAGATAGAGCTGGCCGACCGAAAGATAGTTAGCGGCGCGCCAGTAGGCATGCATCTTATGGAGCAGTTCCGGGGAAAGAATTTCTTTATTCATAGTTCGATCCTCCTTTTATCCGGTCATTTCAAAACGATGTATTGTAGTACGTGTTGATTTAGGCGTAGCCATATCGACAATTAACGGCCCGGTGATAACCATACTGCAGGAAATAAAACAAGAAGGTGGGGCTTATTCCAAAATCTAACGATCTTATCCCTGGATTTCTCTAATATAAGGCCCTAAATCCATACCCTTATACGAACATCCCGTTAATCCGCATGATATACCTAAACAGGGTTCGAGTCAATCGAAATGCTTCGATATAACGCTTCGATATAACAAAAGTGCGGAGACTTAACGGCGGATTAAAGTTCTGTGTATTTGATACGGATCGTGCCGCAAAAACCATACTCTTTTCGCGACACATGGAAAAACTGTTCTATGGAACCCCGCTGCTTTACAGCCGTGGTCCCCTGAAAACCCGCCGCCGCTCCTGGACCAATCGGACAGGCCGGTTTTCCACAACAAGAACAGGTTGAAGACACGGTTAAAATGGCCGTGATCATGAACCACCAACGAATCATGGAAAATTTAAGAAACGAGATAAGTTTCTTCATCCCTTTACTCTCCCGGATAAAAACGACCCAACAAAGAGAACAAAGTTAACCATAACTATCGTCGCCCCGGAGGGATAATTAAACACATACGACGCAAAGATACCGATAATGACCGAAATAACCGCGAAAATTCCGGCAAGCGCAATTGTTGCGCGAAAACTCCGCATAATCTGCAAGGCGGATATTGACGGTAAAATTATCAGGCTTGAAACAAGCATTGTACCGATGATCTTGATTCCCAGCACCACGATAAGTGAAGTCAACAAGATAAGAATCCTATTAACGGCTTTAACTTTTACCCCCGAAACCTGCGCGTAATCCTCGTCAAACGTGATCGCGAAAAGATCATGATAAAAAAGCGCGGTGACCAGCACAACCAACAAGGAAATAACCGCTGTCATCCAGACTTCGAAGCCGCTTACCGAAAGAATATTGCCGAAAAGATAGCTAAAAAGATCTGCGTTAAATCCTCCGGCAGTGCTGGCAATGATCACGCCCAAGGCAATGCCAAATGACGAAACCAACCCGATCGCCGCGTCTCCGTACACGCCAGCCTTCTCGTTTAACTCCAAAATAATCAGCGACGCCAGAGCAACGAGCGGAATGGAAACGGCTATCGGCTGGGCATGCAATAAAAGCGCAATGGCAACAGTCGCAAAGCTCACGTGAGCAAGTCCGTCGCCGATAAGCGAAAATCTGCGCAAGACAAGAAACACCCCCATGAACGAACAGCCCAGGGCCATGAAACATCCTGCGATAATGGCCCGCTGAATAAAGGCGTATTGAAGCGCTTCCTGAATTTGTTGAAATGCGTTCGTCATATCATCCTTCGACTGCGTTCAGGATTTAATGCTTGTGACAAATCATATGCTGTCCTGCCCCGAAATAATCGGACATCTTTGGAGATTCACAAAACTCTTCAAAGGCCCCGTAGAAAATGATTTCTCTGTCCAGATATAGTAATTTTGACGCGTATTGGCCTACGGAACCGACGTCATGCGAAACCAGAATAACAGTGACCCCGTTTTCCTTGTTCAGTTTCTTAATAGCCGCGTAGAAAGATTCCCTTGACTGCGGGTCAAGCGCTACGGTGGGCTCATCCAAAATTAAAAGCTGTGGATGGTGCACAAGCGCCCGGGCGAGCAAAATCCTCTGTTGTTGCCCGCCGGAAAGCCTGCCGATATGCCGATTCTTGAGATTCGTAACTCCAAGT
>JAQTZX010000038.1 GCA_028687525.1 Candidatus Omnitrophota bacterium | reverse complement strand
CGCCAGGCTCCTGAAATCCGTAACCAGATTGTTATACCCGAAGCTGACCCCTCGTTCGGTTATGATAATGGACGTATTCCCGGCAGATTCCGCTTTTTTAATAATAGGCATAATATCCCACGGCGCCAGGAACTGCCCCTTTTTGATATTTACCACCCTTCCGGATTTGGCGGCGGCCAGCACGATATCGGTCTGCCGGCAGAGAAACGCGGGGATCTGGATCACATCCAGCACCTCGCGCGCAGAAGCGATATCTTTCGCGCAATGGACATCGCTCAAAACCGGAAACCCGTATTTCTTTTTAATTTTTTTCAGGATGGAAAGGCCTTTTTTCAAACCCGGGCCGCGAAAAGACCCCACGGACATCCTGTTCGCCTTGTCAAAACTCGATTTAAAAATCAGGGGAATGCCTAACCTGCCGGATATCTCTTTTATTTTTCCGGCGGTGCGCATACAACTCTCTTCGGACTCAATCACGCACGGACCGGCAATAAGGACCAGGGGACTCCCGGCACCGATCGAAACAGATCCTATTTTTATTTTTCGCATAATCAGAAATTATTGAGCACTCTTATTATCGTTTTCCCGCAGATACTCCTTCAATCTTTCCAAATCATCGGGAGTATCGACTCCAATGGTATCGTATTTCGTCTCTATCACTTTTATACGGTATCCTTCCTTCAAAACCCGCAGTTGTTCAAGGCACTCGATCTTTTCCAGGTCGGAAACCGCGAGGTTCTTGTAGGTAAAAAGGAAATCCTTGGTATACCCGTACAGCCCGATGTGTTTGTAATACGCCGGCGACTGCACCCCGGAATTGGCGGCATGGAACGGGATAGGCGCACGGGAAAAATACAACGCAAAATCATTCTTATCCGCCACCACTTTCACCACATGCGGATCATTGATCAGTACCGGATCGTCGATCTTTTTGATTATTGTAGCCATGAACAGGGACTTATCATTCAGTAATGTCTGCGCGACGCGGTCGATCATGGTAGGATGAATGAGCGGCTCATCCCCCTGAATATTGACGACCACCTTGACATCCAGGGGATTCACCACTTCCACGATCCTGTCCGTACCGGAGATATGCCCTTTCGCGGTCAATACCACGCGTGCGCCGAATTCTTTGGCGGCCTGAAAAACCCGCTCATCATCGCAGGCGATGATCAGCTCATCCAGGACCAGTGACTGTTTCGCCCGCTCCCACACGTGCTGCAGCATAGGCTTGCCGTTGATATCCGCCAGGACTTTCCCCTCGAAACGGGTCGATGAATATCGTGCCGGAATTACGCCGATTACGTCCATTGTGTCCTCTTTCCGGCGGAGATGCCCCCGCCTGTTAACTGTTCATACTTTCGATCAACTCTTCTCTCGTAGTCACCGCGGTACCGATCTTGCCTACCACGATCCCGGCGGCATAATTGGCGATGTGCGCCGCCTCCAGCTTCCCGGCCCCGCTGCAAATACCCAGGGTAAACGCCGAGATCACCGTATCGCCCGCGCCGGACACGTCAAACACTTCCTGGGCAACCGTGGGAATATGGGTCTTCCTTCCGTCTTTTTCGAAAAGGCACATGCCCTGTTCCCCCAGCGTAACCAAAAGAGAATCCAGGCGCAGGTATTTCATGATATGCTCGGCGGCGCGGCTGATATCCTTATCGGAAAACAACCGGTATTCATTCAATTTAAACTCATTGGTGGTATCCTTGATCTTCAGGTTCTTTATCGCGTTCTCCAGCTCCTTACGGTTGGGAGTAATGGCAGTCGCGCCGCGGTAAAACTGAAAATGTTCCTCTTTCGGATCCACGGTGATATACTTTCCGGCGCCATGAACCAGGGAAACCATTTCGCTCACCAATTCCTTATTGATAACGCCTTTCCCGTAATCTTCGATTATAACCGCGTCGAAAAAACGGATGTTTTTCCTCATAAAACCGAGGATCTTTTGATTCGCCTGCCTGGACAGGGATTCCTCATGTTCCCAGTCTAAACGCACCACCTGCTGGTGCCCGGCGATGATACGCGTTTTAACGGTCGTATATCTGCCGGGATCGATAAAAATACCCCCGGTGACTATCTTTCTTTTTTTGAGTTCGGAAAACAGGACCTGCGCGTTCTTATCTTTCCCCACCACCCCCACCAGGCACACCTCGGCGTCAAAAGCCTTTATATTATACGCCACATTAGCCGCGCCGCCCGGGACATGGGTGCGTTTTTTTGCCCAGACTACCGGCACCGGGGCCTCCGGAGATATCCTGTCTACGGTACCCCAGATATATTCATCCAGGATAAGATCTCCGATCACCAGGATTTTCGCTTTATCGAACCGTCCGACTATTTCTTTAAGATTTCCCATATTCCCTCAAAAAAATAACATATAACTGTATCACAAAAAATAATTTTAATCAACTCAAGAAAAAAAACAAGGCCTTTTTGAACATTTTTCCTGAATCCGCAATGACTATTGCGGACTCTCTGCGGCATTACACCTGCAGATGCTGGCTCATGCACAGCCTTCTATACACCCCGTTACCGGCGAACAGTTCATCATGGCTTCCCTGCTCCGCGATAGTGCCGTTTTCCAGGACTATGATCTTATGAGCGTTTTTTATAGTGGAAAGACGGTGCGCGACCGCTAAAACCGTGCGTCCTTCGATGAGCTTATTCAAAGCCTCCTGCACGATGCGTTCCGACTCGGTATCCAGTTGAGAAGTGGCTTCGTCAAGTATCAGAATGGGAGGATTCTTCAACAAGGCCCGCGCGATGGCGATACGCTGGCGCTCCCCTCCGGAAAGCTTGGTGCCGCGGTCACCGATCAATGTATCATATCCCCGGGGGAGCCGCTTGATAAAATCATCGGCATAAGCCATTGCCGCGGCGGCTTCTATCTCCTGCCGGCTTGCGCCTGGTTTTCCGTACGCAATATTCCCCTGTATGGTATCGTTAAAAAGAATGGTCTCCTGGGTAACGATGCCGATCAGTTTACGCAGAGAAACAATGCTTGCTTCTTTTACATCAAGATCATCCAGTAATATCCTGCCGCGCACGGGATCGTAAAAACGGCAAACCAGATCCAGAAGCGTGGATTTTCCCGATCCGCTGGGCCCCACAACCGCCACCATCCGCCCTTTTTTCACCTCTATATTCAAACCTTTAAGAACCGGAAGTTCCCCGTAATTAAACCACACGTTCTCGACAACAATCTTCTCTTTGAACGGAAAATCCCGTATCGCATTCGCTTTTTCCAACACCGTCGGCTGTGTATCCAGCACCTCATATATACGTTCGCTTGCCGCCACCGCCTGCTGGTTCAGAGAATTCACCTGGCTCAATTTTTTGAGCGGGCGGATCAACGAAAACAACGATCCCAGGAACAGGCCGAAAACGCCGAAAGATATCTTGCCGTCGATCACATCCTGCCCCACCCAGGCCAGGACAAAAATCCCGAGAAGAACTCCCACGAATTCCGTGGCGGGGCTTAACAAAAGCATACGCTTGGTCGCCCGCATAGCCAGCTTGAAATAACTCTGGTTATGCACTCTAAACCTCTCTATTTCATGATGTTCCATGGAAAATGCCTTTACTATCCTGATACCGCTGATGGTCTCAACCAGGAGAGAATTGATATCCGCCATTTTTTCCTGTGAATGCCGGGATATCTTGCGCAGGACCCTCCCTACTTTTACGATCGGGAGAACGACCAACGGGATCATTACCAAAGCGCTCAACGCCAGTTTCCAGTGGATATAGAAAATGGTACAAGTGAATATACCGACCAGAAAAGACTGATAAACCAGATCCGTGACCCCGTATGAAAGAGCGTTCTCCACCACTTTCACGTCATTGGTGATGCGGGAAATAAGTTCGCCGGCGCGTTTTTTGCTGAAATAATCCAGGGAAAGCCCCTGGATCTTTTCGTACAGCAAAAACCGGATGTCCCGGATACACAACTGCCCTATCAACGACATGTAATAAGAATAGAGGAAATTGAATACCCCCTTAAGCAGGAAAAGTACCGGGACGAAAATGATCAGCATTTTCAGCAGTTCCGTCTGTTTCAGAGAATTGAAATAAGCGACCACGGCGCCGGCCGACGAAGGCAGGGAGACCGGAAAGATGATCTTGCCGTTATTCAGGATCTTATCGGAAGCAGGAACGATCATGGCAATGGAAACCCAGTCAAAAACTGACGAAACAGCCATGAAAAAAACGGCAAGGCCGAGCAATCCGGAATGAGGCTTCAGAAACCTGACGAATTTAAAGTATTCTTTGAACATAAGCTCAAAAGTGTGTTATTTAAAGTGCAATATTAGCAGGGAAATGAATACGGACTGGATTACAATCCGATAGATTATATCAAAGATATTGACTTTTTACAAGGTCTTTGTTAATATCGGTAAAGAAGAATGAAAACGGATACCTGCCTGCCGGCAGGCAGGAAAAAATATAAACACCGGCATATATATAGAAAGGGCCTCTCTTGGAAAACACGGGAAAAAAAGTCAAAGTAGCGGTTATCGGAACGGGTAAGCTGGGAACGATCCATTCACGGATATACGGCGAACTCCCGCAGGCAGATCTTATAGGCGTATGCGACATCAACCGGGAACGTGCTGAAGAGACCGCCGCTTCCTGCGGCGTCCGGGCGTTTACCGATTTCCGGGAATTATTCCCACTGGCTGAAGCCGTAAGTATCGCCGTCCCTACCCGGCTGCATTACACGGTGGCCCGCGAATTCCTTAAACGGGGAAAACATATCCTGGTGGAAAAACCGTTCACCTCCACCCTCACGGAAGCCGGGCGGCTCATCAGTGAAGCGGGCCGGAACCAATGTACCCTGCAGGTCGGCCATGTGGAACGATTTAACTCCGCTTTTACCGCCACTCAAAACCTTATCAAAAATCCCCAGTTCATTGAATGCCACCGGCTCAGCCCCTTTCCAAACCGGTCCCTTGATGTCGGAGTGGTGCTCGACCTGATGATCCACGACATCGACATTGTTTTAGGGCTGGTCAACGCTCCGCTAAAGAAAACGGAGGCGGTCGGCGTGGAAGTACTCACGCCTTTTGAAGATATCGCCAATGCCAGGCTCACCTTCGAAACCGGCTGTATCTGCAACCTCACCGTAAGCCGGGTATCCGAAGAATCGATGCGAAAAATAAGGATATTCCAGAAGAATACTTATATCTCCCTGGATTACCGGAAAGAAGAAGCTTTCATCTATACCAAAACTCCGGACGGGATCGCCCGGGAATCCCTGCCGATAGAAAAAGAAGAGCCCCTGAAGAAAGAACTTTCGTCTTTCCTGGACTGCGTGATCGAACGGCGCCCTCCCGTCGTAACGGGAGAGATCGCGAGAAACGCCCTTGCGGTAGCCCTGCAGATACAAAAACAAATATGGAAAAACAAAACAAAGATATCTTGATCGTCGCCGGAGAGGCTTCCGGGGATATACACGCCGCGCACCTGGTGCGGGCGATGTATCCACTTGCCCCTTCCCTGCGCTTCTTCGGGCTGGGCGGAAAAAAAATGGAGCAGGAAAAAGTACGCCTGATGTTCAATATCGCAGAACTCGCCGTGGTAGGCATCTGGGAAGCAGTCAAAAAATACGGAACGTTCAAACGTATTTTTAACGACCTGCTGGATGAGGTTGACCGGGTCAAACCCGCGGCGGCAATTTTAGTCGACTACCCCGGATTTAACCTGCGGCTGGCCGGGGAACTAAAAAAAAGGAACATCCCGGTTATTTACTATATCAGCCCGCAGATATGGGCGTGGGGACAAAACCGGATCAAGTACATCCGTGAAACCGTCAGCCTCATGGTAGTACTTTTTAAATTCGAGGAAGAATTGTATAAGAAAAACAATGTTCCGGTCTTTTTTGCCGGGCATCCGCTGCTGGATAATATAAAGGTTAATCTCTCAAGAGGAGAATTCTGCGGGCAAACCGGCCTCGAAACCGGTAAAACCACCCTTGCCCTCCTGCCCGGCTCGCGGGATAAAGAAGTACAATCACTCCTCCCGGTCATGTTGAAAAGCGCCGGGATAATTTCCAAAGAATTAAACGGCAATATCCAGTTCATCATACTGCGCTCATCAAACGTACGGGAAGAAATATTCAATACGATACTCGGCACAGCAGGGATCCCGGTAAAAATGTCCGCCGATACGACCTATGAAGGACTGGCCGCCAGCGATTTCGCCCTGGTTGCCTCGGGGACAGCCACGCTTGAAACCGCGCTTTTGAAAATCCCTATGGCGATCCTGTATAAAACTTCTTTTCTTACCTGGGCATTCGGAAAAATGGCACTCAAAATCCCCTATATCGGACTGGTCAATGTGGTAAAAGGGGAAAAATTCATCGAAGAATTCATACAGAATAACGCTGACCCGGAGAAAATTTCCGCGCATGTACTTAAAACTCTCCGCACTCCGGGAAAGATCTCCGCCATCCAATCCGGCTACGCCCACCTTGCCGCCTCCCTGGGCGAAAAAGGCGCCACCCAAAGAGCCGCACAGACAATAGCCGAATTTCTTAGAAAAATATAATGGGGACGGTTCTATTTTTTTCAGACTCGCGGTCGGAAAAATGGGGACGGTTCTATTTTTTTTCAGACTCGCGGTCGTGAACAAAAAAATAGAACCGTCCCCATTTTTCTATACCCGGTACCGGTGTGCCATTGCTATACGCTCGTCAACAGGGGGATGATCGAAAAAAAACAGTTTAATCAACGGATGAGGTTTTCTATCGGAGAGATTCCGGCGGGAAAATTTTTCCATCGTGTTTATGAAAGCATCCTTTAAACCGGTGGCTTCCAGGGCTTTCCGATCCGCGCTGCGTTCGAAGGCGCGGCTTAGAGCATTCTCAAAAGGCGTAACGGCCGTTCCCCAGGCCATCCAGTACAAAAAGAGAACCGGCAGAACGGCGACAGAGGTAAACGACGGAAGCCTGAAAAAGACGCTCAAGGGACCGCTCACCAAAAATAAGACATAAAAAGAAAAAACGATACTGAAGGAATTGATAACCAGCAGTTTAACGATATGCCCGAGCCGGTAATGCGCGAATTCATGGGCAAGGATGACCTCTATTTCATCGGGGCTGAAATTTTCTTTAAGGGTATCCGAAAGTATGATCCTTCTTGTTTTTCCCAATCCCGCGAAAGCGGCATTGGCCTTCAGCGATTTCCTGCTAAGGTCGATCTCGAATACATCGCAAACCGGAACCCCCATGCGGGCGGCAAGAGATAATAACCTCTGCCGTAACGGCTCTTCGGCCATCCGTTTGTATTTAAAGAAAAGCGGCACGATCACAACCGGGGCGGCCTTAGCCAGGACCAGGCTTAAAAATATCCATACCGCTGAAACCAGCCACCACCATGCCTGCGGCGCGTTCCTGAGCAGGTAAAAAAACGCCTCCAAAGCGGCCAGGGTAAAAAAATAAAAAATACCCCCTCCTTTTACCTGATCAACGAACCAATCCCCGATATTCTGCCTGCTAAGGGAAAATTGATGCTCCAGGATAAAAGACCGGTAAAAAATAAACGAAAAATTAAACAGATAATACGCCGCGGATAACGCAAGAAAATAAACCGCCAGAAGGAAATACGGATTGGGGATCCATTCCGCGAAAATAGCGCTAAGGGTGAGCGACGCCCCTGAAAAAGCAAAAATAAACAGGATCACCGCGCCGTACAGCGAATGGACAATACCGAGGGTATATTTTATGATGCAGTACTTCTTAGCTTTTACGGAAAGATTATCGTTCTGAACAGTCGGCATCGGGAAAAATACTGACAGGATGCTAAAAAACCTCTTAAACAATCCGATCGAAAAGCCTGCCTGTCGGCAGGCAAGTCCAAGATGCAAGGCGCCTGCGGAAGCGACTACGGAGCACCCAAACCATAAGGATGGACGCATTCCCGCGCAGGCGTACGATATGTTTGCGCCGCACAAAGCAACGACGCGCGCAACGCAGCAGATTGGGACTGCCGGAAGGCGGGCTTTTTCATCAGACTGCTGATTTACTGCGGCACTACATGAATGTACGTGCGCACAACACCGTTACTCTCTTTTTTGCGCGTAAACCGTATCTTGCCGGGACAAAGAGCATAGAGCGTCCCAAGTCCTTTTACATTATGCCCCGCCTTGTAAGTATTGATGCCTCGAACCACGATCTGCCCTGTTTTTACCAATTCGCCGCCGGAAATTTTTATCCGGTGATCTTTTTTTGGTGTAGATTTACCGCCTGCCATGTTTTGCTCCTTTGTTTTATCAAAGGTCAAATACTACCATAAAATCACGGTTTATGCAAGTAATTTTAAAAACCCGCCGGGCGTAGATTCTATATTACCGCTTCTTCCCCTTTAGCGGGCAGATACGGACTCCATCCTTTCTGAGTAAAAACGTCAAAGGGCGCCTGCGATTTATCTTCATCTCCGTGCACCAGAAAAATACGCCGCAGGGGAAAACATTTACCGGCAAAATCCACAAGGTCGTTCCTATCCGCGTGCCCGGAGAACGCGTTGATGATCACCACCTCGGCGTTAAGCTGGTATTCAACCCCGAAAATCTTCACAAAAGGCACCCGGTCGACGATCCTGCGGCCGAGAGTATCTTTCGCCATATACCCCACCACCATGATGGTATTCCGGGAATCCTCGATATTATTCTTCAGGTGATGCAGTATCCTGCCGGCTTCGCACATGCCGTGGCCGGCAATAATGACCATCGGACGCCGGGCTATGTTCAACCCCTTGGAATCCCTCTGCTCGCGGATAAAAGTAAGATTCAGGAATTCGAACGGGCTGTTCCCGTCGGCTACCGCCTGCCTGGTCTCGTCGTTCATATACGACAGATGATTCTTGAACACATCGGTAATATCGGTAGCCAAAGGACTATCCACGAATACGGGAATGGGCGGGATCGCCTTTTCCCGCAACAACTCATTGAGAAAATACAAAACTTCCTGCGTACGTTCCAGGGTGAAAGCGGGTATGATTATCTTTCCATTGCGTTCGACAGTCCGGTTGACCGCTTCCCGCAGTTTAATCTTAGCCTCCCCGATAGGCGCGTGGTCCCTGCCGCCATAGGTGCTCTCAAGGATAAGATAATCAAGCCCCCTGGGGACAACCGGATCGTTCAGGAGAGGAAGATCCTTCCTTCCCAGGTCAACCGCGTACCCCAGGCGGACAATACGCTGTCCGTCTTGTATATCCAGCACGATAATACTCGAGCCCAGAATATGCCCGGCATCATACAATACCGCGGAGATATCCCTGGTCACGCAAAATTTCTGCTCATATGCTATCGGACGGAACCTGCCGTTTACTTTACGCGCCTCTTTAATGGTATATAACGGTTTCCGCGGAGGCAGACCCAGCCTTTTATTGATCTTATTGACATACCGGATAT